>CAZGDG010000060.1:0-6165 GCA_964524415.1 uncultured Flavobacteriaceae bacterium | reverse complement strand
CACACAATCGTCTGCTTTAAGAGTATCCAATGATAAGTTCAAAAATTGGTTATGTGACACTGCCAGGATGATAGCATCGTATTCCCGTTTTAATTCAGATAACTGTGTTTTAAGATCTAAGCCGTATTCGTGCTTTACCTCCTCTTTTGAAGCCCAAGGATCGTGCACATCTACATTGACGTGATAGGATTGTAATTCGCGAATGATATCAATGACTCTGGAATTACGAATATCAGGACAATTTTCCTTAAAGGTAATACCGAGAACTAAAGCATTAGCACCCTTTATGGTAGCGCCGTTATTAATCATCATCTTTACTGTTTCTGTAGCCACATAGCTACCCATACTGTCATTCATTTTACGACCGGCCAAAATGATTTCAGGATTGTACCCAGATTCTATGGCCTTTTGTGCCAAATAATAGGGATCGACACCTATACAGTGACCACCCACCAAACCTGGTGTGAATTTTAAAAAATTCCATTTGGTCCCTGCAGCTTCTAAAACTGCCTTGGTATCAATATCCAATAGTCTAAAGATTTTGGACAATTCGTTGACAAAGGCAATATTGATATCGCGTTGTGAATTTTCAATGACCTTGGCCGCTTCAGCAACCTTAATCGATGGTGCGAGATGGGTTCCTGCAGTGATGACGGATTTGTATAAATCATCAATGCGTTGCGCCACTTCTGGCGTGGAACCCGAGGTTACCTTCAAAATTTTGGTAACGGTATGTTTTTTATCACCAGGATTAATACGCTCTGGCGAATACCCAGCAAAAAAGTCGGTGTTAAATGTCATACCCGAATGTGCTTCTAAAATAGGAATACAGATTTCCTCTGTAGCACCAGGGTATACGGTGGATTCGTAGATTACGATATCCCCTTGGCCCAATACCTTACCAACAGTTTCACTAGCCTTTATCAATGGCGTAAAAACGGGCTTATTTAGTTTATCGGTTGGTGTGGGCACTGTAACAATATAAATATTACAAGAAGCTAGAGCCTCTACCTCATTAGTGACCAACAATCCGGTATCTGAGTTGTCTTCTGAAACCAACACGGCTTGCAAATCGGCATCTTCAACCTCTAAAGTCTTATCGGTACCAGCATTTAATTCCGCAATACGTTGTTCATTGATATCAAAACCAACAACAAAGTACTGTTTAGCAAATTCAACAGCAAGGGGCAGACCAACATAGCCAAGGCCAATGATTGCAATTCTGTCTTTTGAATGTGTCATGTGTTTAAAGTAGATTTTATAATGCACACCAAATCTAAATAAAAACTATAATTACGGACGTAGTTTTTGTTGATTTTCACTTTATCTGCCCAAATAATCGTTCTATTGTAATGCTCTGGATCTTTTTGTCGTTCTAATACACGTTCCTCATTGCGATACTTTAGGGTAGCTGGACCTGTAATCCCAGGTTTTACCAATAAAATAATACGGTCTTCCCCTTCCAATTTATCGGCAAAACCGGGAACGTCGGGTCTAGGGCCAACAAAACTCATGTCCCCCTTTAGAACATTAAACAATTGTGGCCATTCATTGAGTCGTGTACGCCTCAAAAAACGACCCAAACGCGTTGCGCTTTTAGAGAGATGACCAAGCTGGTGCTCCTCGTCACGTAGGGTCCGTAATTTATAGATATAAAAGGGTCTACCGTGCTGCCCTACACGCTTTTGCCTGAAGAACCCAAAGCGCTTGGTGTCAATGGAGGTCATAATAAGTAAGATAAACAGAGGTACAATAAGGACTGGCAACAGTAGTAAAGCCAAAACAACATCAAAAAGACGCTTGGTTCTAAGTTGGGTTTTGGTAATCAAAATACGTTGGTTCTATAATCGATTTAAGAAATCCTGAGCTCTTTTAAGCAGAGATTTCTTATCGCGCTCATGATAGGCATTGCCATAAACACCATAGCCATAACCATAGCCGTAGCCATAGCCATAGCCGTAATTGTGGTTGCTCTTATGCCTGTAAAAATTAAGAACAAAATGAATATTTTTTAGTTCACCAGAACGGTACTTGGCATTCACCAATTGCAACATCCCTTTTTTCGTATAATCCAAACGTATCATAAATGCTGTAGCATCAGCATATTGTACAAGTTCCAACGCATCCGTAACCAATCCTAAAGGCGGCGTATCTAAAATAATGATATCATACTCCTTTTTCAACTGTGAAATAAGGGCCTTTAGCTCATCACTCATCAATAGTTCCGAAGGATTTGGAGGTATCGGTCCAGAGGTTACCAAATCTAAATTTTCGATATGTGTTTTGGTTTTGATCTCATCTAAACTGGACTCCCCTATTAGGTAATTAACGATACCCTTCTCATTGGTAATATTAAAGTCGTCAAAAATCTTTGGCTTACGTAAATCCAATCCCAATAAGATGGTCTTTTTTCCAGACAAGGCATAAACTGTGGCTATATTTATGGAAGTAAAGGTTTTACCTTCACCACTTACCGAAGAAGTGACCATAAGGGTTTTAGCACGGTGCACTGAGGGAATTTGTTTAAATATAAACTGTAAGCTAGATCGTATGGCCCTAAAGGACTCCGCTACAGCAGATTTAGGCTTTTCAAAAGCTACTAAGTTATTTTTATAACGATACTTCCCTATAAGACCTAAAATAGGAATCTTGGACAACTTCACCACTTCTTCTGACCCATGTATGGTATTATCCAAAAGATAAATCACAAAGATGAGGAACATGGGCGAGAAAAAACCAATCATCAAGGCCAGCATGTAATTTAAGGACTTCTTGGGGCCTATAGGGCCATTGCCTATATCCTTAGCTTCATCTATAACGGTAATGTCGGATACATTTGCGGCTTTAACTATGGCTGCTTCACCTCGCTTGGCCTGGTAAATATCATAAGCTTCTCGACTGATATCTAATTTCCGCTGAATCTTTAAATACTCTTGTTGATCGGATGGCAAATCAATCAATTCGGATTCAAGCTTTGCAATCTTCTGATTAATAATACCTAATTGTGTATTGATAGTTTGTTTGGTGACACCTATGGTTTCTAGCAAAACGTTCTTTTCGGTATCAATACGACGGTCTAACTCACTGAATAGAATGGAGCCCTCTTTTGTGGAATATTCTAAATTCTTACGCTCCACGGACAAACCTATAATCCGACTCACACTGGATAAGATATTCACCTCCTCAATACCGACACTAGTGGGCGATACAATCTGGGAATAATCCGTTTTGGTACGCAAATAATTCTCTAAATTGTTTAAATAATTAAGCTTGGATTGCTCAAGCAGCTTTTCTTGGTCGTACTCCTTTAAGCGATCAGATAATTGGGTAATCTCCTCTTCGACATTAAAAACCTTATTGGCCTGCCTGAAGGTATTCATTTCATCAGTAACTTGCTTTAAAGCGTCATTAACGGCACCAAGACTACTATCTATAAACCTAATGGTATTGCTAGCATATAAATTTTTCCGTTGCAGCTCCGTTTTACTGAGTATGGCTGCTGTGGCATTTAAAAAATCAACAATTTTAGATTTGTTAAGGCCGACCAAGGACAATTTCAAAACCGAAGAAGCTTCTTTCGATGCAGGTTCAATATTTATGGCATTTTTATACTGATTAACGACGGAATCAAAATTCAAATACCGCACAAAAAACTCGGCACCAGCTTCTACCTCTACTTTTGGCCGCAATTGAACAACGCCACTAAAAAACGGCAATACAATAGGCTCACCAAATCTAAATGTTCGCTTTAGGCTTTTAGGAGCAAGAGGTATCGTTTGTTTGGATTTGTCGGCATAGGTTTGGCACAACACAAAATCTGCCTCTATCTCATCATAAAAAAGTTCAAAACTGGTATCATCCAAAATCCTAATGCCTATGGGTCTATTTAAAATCTGTGCCTTGCTCTTATCGGTGAGTACTTCAAAAGGCGCCGCTTTATAGATATCCAAGAGATGGTATTTACCTTGCTTAAGGTATTGTTTATAATATTCTAAGGAATCAATAACCAGCTCATTATGCGAACGCGTTTTAACCTCGGTAATGATACTCCCTACTTTTCCCGAGACACCGCCCCAATTAAACGAGATACTGGTATTGGCTGTGAAGAAAGGGTTCTGGTCATTATTAACGGTTATCAGCGATTCCAGACGGTAAATGTTCTGCTTACGCACATTAATGAAATAGGCTATAATTAAAGCCACGCCAATACAAAACAAGACCAACTTCCAAAGGTTAAGGGCTTTAAACAAAAACCCTTTAAAATCAAAACCTACGTGCTGCTGTTCTGAACTCTCGTAATCATTGTAGTCGTTGTAGTCCATTATAAGCGTGTAGATAAAAGTATTACTGAAGTGGTAATAGCCATTAGACTCGCTATGGTCGAAATCGTTGACACTAAGGTTTCACCCGTTCCTAACGATTTTTGTTTTAGAGGCTCAACATAGATGATGTCATTGGGCTGGATGTAATAATACGGCGAACGCATTACATTTCTGTCGGTTAGATCTATACGATGGATTTGCTGCCCTTGAGGATATTGACGAATAATAGCCACATTTTTCCGATTCCCAGTTAAGGGTATTTCCCCAACATTGGCTATGGCTTCAAAGATATTCACCCTGTTCTTAAACATCGTTATGGTGCCTGGATTACCGACTTCACCATTAGCCGTAAAGCGCAAGCCCGCTAATTTAACCGTTATAAAAATATTGGCGGTTTCCTTAAACTGTTCCTCCAATAAACGTGCTTCTATCAATTGTTCAATCTCCTCAGTAGTCAAGCCCAGAACATTAAAACGGCCCAATTCCGGAATTCGTATCTCGCCACGCATGTCCACGGTAAAGCCATCAAAATAAGCACGTTCCTCGCTACTGGCATTTAAATTGCCCTGATCGCTCGTTGGATTGAAAATTTTAACGCTATTTTGGTCCAAAACTTTTATCCGAATATTCAATATATCATCGATTTGAACACGGTAAGGCTTTTGTACTTCGGAAAGATTGTAAGGAATGGTATCATTCAAGGCGCGCTCCTTATTCTGTAAATACACGGTATCCTTGTAGGGAATACAAGAACTCAAAACCACAAAAACCAACACAAATAAAGGCAACAACGAGCGCTTCATACCAAGGAAATAATGTTTACAGACAAATATAGCGCATCAACATCAATAACAAAATAATTGGTATTCTTTTTGGTTATTTGCGTTCTTTGTAAAAAAAGTGTCTTGAATTATCTCAACGCAGAACATATATCTAAATCTTACGGCGAACTGCTGCTCTTTGAAGATTTGTCATTTAGTATTCATAAAGACCAAAAGATTGCGCTGATTGCCAAAAACGGTAGCGGAAAGACCTCCATTCTCAATATCCTAGCTGGAAAAGAACAACCTGACGAAGGTCAAATAGTCATTAGAAAAGGGATTCGGTTGGCCTTTCTAGATCAAGAACCAGAATTTGATGAAAGCTTGAGCATTGTCGATGCTATTTATGCTATGGATATACCTGTACTTAACATCATCGCCAACTATGAGAAGGCACTTAAAAACCCAGAGGAGACAGCTGCTTATCAAAAGGCTTTCGAAGCCATGGAGCGTGAGAATGCTTGGGAGTTTGAAACCCAATACCAACAAATTCTATCGGAATTACAGCTTACGGATTTAGAGGCTAAAATTGGTACGCTTTCCGGTGGGCAAAAAAAACGGCTTGCTTTGGCTCAAACCTTATTGAGCCAACCCGATATCTTAATCCTAGATGAGCCCACCAACCACCTCGACTTAGAGATGATAGAATGGCTTGAGGCTTACTTTGCCCAAACGGACATAACCCTATTTATGGTAACCCATGATCGCTATTTTTTGGAACGTGTATGCAACGAAATTCTAGAACTAGATCAAAGAAAATTATACAGCTACAAAGGCAATTACTCTTACTACCTTGAAAAAAAAGAAGCCCGTTTAATGATAGAAGCTGCAGAGCTGGGCAAGGCTAAACAACTGTACAAAAAAGAATTGGACTGGATGCGCCGACAACCCAAGGCGCGGACCACAAAGTCCAAAAGCAGAATAGACGACTTCTCCGATATCAAGGCCAAAGCCCACCAGAGAAGAAAAGAACACGAAGTGCAGCTTGAACTTAACATGGAACGTCTGGGTAGTAAAATCAT
>CAZGDG010000059.1:14621-19654 GCA_964524415.1 uncultured Flavobacteriaceae bacterium | reverse complement strand
TGGATAATTTCGTCTTCTTCTACACGTATTATTTTTTCAACATGCTTTTGAATTATCGGGAAGTTTCTATCTCCCAAATGCGTTCTCAAACCGTCTGCAACGGTATTAAAGGAGGTATTTGTTTCGATTTTACCAGACTGCATGGAGCGGTAGGCATCATCAACTTCCATAGGCTCGCCGCCAATGACCTTGCAGTTCTTCCCAAAATAGTTTGCCGCCAAGGCTGTACCAGCAATCAATCCTCCACCGCCAACAGGAGCTAAAATGACATCTAAATTGGGATAGTCTTCCAACAATTCCATTGCCGCGGTAGCATTTCCAATAATAACTTCATCCTGATTAGAGGGATGTAAAAACGTAGCTCCCTTATCCTGCTTTATCTGTTCTGCTTTATCCTCACGAGCTTGAGGCGTTGATTCACACTCAAGGATTTCACCACCATAAGCCTTCACAGCATTCTTTTTGACCTGTGGCGCATTCTCTGGCATAACAATAAATGCCTTGGTGTTAGTATTTTTAGCAGCTAGTGCCACGGCTTGGGCAAAATTACCAGAGGAATGTGTTACCACACCTCGACCTCTTTCTTGATCTGATAAAGACAATATAGCATTTGCGGCACCTCGCATTTTAAATGCGCCCATTTTCTGGAAATTCTCGCATTTAAAATAAAGGTTAGCACCGCTTAATTGATTTAAAAGTTGAGACGTAAGAACAGGCGTTTTATGAATAAAAGGCTTTATTCGCTTATAGGCTTCTATTAAAGTAGTTTTATCCAATTAGTTGCCTTTGAAATTTGGTTTACGCTTTTCAATGAAAGCTGCCACGCCTTCCTTATAATCCTCCGACTGAGCTGCTTCAATCTGGTATTTGGACTCCATGGCCAATTGCTGTTCAAGGGAATTCGTCATTGAAGCACTAAATAAGGTTTTAATCATACCCAGCGCTTTTGTTGGCATATTGGCAAGTTTGATAGCCAATTTATGGACTGTTGCTTCAAACTCCTCCTGGGATACACATCTGTAAATCATACCCATTTGTTCAGCGTCCTTTGCACTGACCTTATCGCCAAGCATGGCTAACGCCATTCCCTTTTGATAACCAATTAATCTGGGTAAAATGTACGTTCCACCACTATCTGGAATCAACCCTATGAGACTAAATGCTTGAATAAAGTTTACCGTTTCATGAGCAATTACTATGTCGCAAGCCAGAGCAATATTGGCACCTGCGCCAGCAGCGACGCCATTCACGGCTGCAATTACTGGCTTTTTTAAATTTCGGATTTTGAGAATAATAGGATTGTAGTGTTCTTCCAGAATTTTTTTGAACCCAGGATTTAATTCAGAGTCAGTGACTTCCTTAAGGTCTTGGCCAGCACAGAATGCTTTACCATTACCTGTTAGGACAATGGCCCGAACGTCTATGTTGGATTCACATTCATCCAAAACACCTTGTAGTGCTAGCGCCATTTCCCTATTAAAACTGTTGAAAACCTCTGGTCTGTTAAGAATGACATATGCGACAAGATTTTCAACTTTTGACTCTATAAAATTGCTCATTTATGTTTCTTTTTACCAATTGTTAGCCCTAAACCATGGACGAGACAACACTATTTTGTCATTTAAGACATTTAAAATAATCAAACGGTTCTTGACAATCATCACACTGAAACTGTGCTTTGCAGGCCGTAGACCCAAATTGGCTTACCATTCGTGTGTTGGTAGAACCGCACTGCGGACATTTTACCAAGCGCTTACCTTTTAAGAGCACTTCTTTATCAGCTTCGGCTTCTAAGGGAGCGGCTATGCCGTAATCTTCCAATGCCTTTCGTCCTTTAGGTGTAATCCAGTCTGTAGTCCATGCTGGTGACAGCACAAGTTCAACGTCTGACGTATAGCCATGATCTTGAAGGGCTTTTTTTATATCATCACCAATGACATCCATTGCAGGGCAACCACTGTAAGTAGGCGTTATTTTAACTTTTGCATGATTTCCTTTTACAATTGCCGACCTTACGACTCCCATTTCTAGAATAGACAAGACTGGAATCTCAGGATCTGACACTTGCTCCAAAATTGGAAATAACACATCATCTATGTTTACACCTTGCACCACTGTCATATTACCACGTCATATTTGGATAGGTACGCTGCATGTATTGCATATCGCTTAAGATATACCCTAAATGTTCTGTATGAATACCTCTTTTACCACCTTTTTGAAACCATTTTGATTCAGGAACGTTCAATTTAGCTTCCTCCAATACCTGTTTTACTTTGTTGTAGTAAGGCTCTTTAAGCTCGCTTACGTTTACGCCAACACCTTTGGAAATCATCTGGTCATCTGATTCTGTAGTATGAAACAATTCGTCTGTGTAGCGCCACAAGTCATCTATGGCGTTTTGCATGCGCTGCTTACTTTCTTCAGTGCCCTCACCCAAGCGTTTTACCCAGTCTGTGGAAAAGCGCTGATGGTAACCTACTTCCTTAATAGCTTTATTTGCAATTGCCGAAAGGTTGACATCCTTGCTCTGTTGGAGCCCTTGTAAAAACAAGTGGTGGTAAACGTCAAAAAGAAACTGACGTCCTATGGTATAGGCAAAATCTGTGTTTGGCTGTTCGACCAAAAGCACATTCACATATTGTCGCTCCGTTCTTAAGAAGGCAATACTATCTTCTGTGGCATCTTCACCCTTAATTTTAGCTGCATACTGAAAGTAACTCCTTGTTTGCCCTAATAAATCCAAAGAAATATTTGTACAAGCAATGTCTGTTTCCAAACTTGGTCCGTGGCCACATAATTCACCTAGACGTTGTCCTAAAATTAGGGTGTTATCTGCTATACCAAGGATGTAGTTATATAAAGTTTTGTTTTTCATAGTTATGATTTCTGCAGAATTGAAACAATTCTAGTCAACAACACCATTTAATTACATGTGTTTAATTTCGTCTGGTATGTCGTAAAATGTTGGGTGACGATAAACCTTATCTTGTGCAGGCTCAAATAGCTCTCCATTATCAACGGGATTTGAAGCCGTGATATGCTTGGATTCTACCACCCAAATGCTAACGCCCTCGTTTCTTCTGGTGTAGACATCTCTTGCATTTTCCAATGCCATTTCCGCATCTGCAGCGTGCAAACTTCCGAAATGACGATGCTCCAATCCATTCTTACTTCTTACGAAAACTTCCCAAAGTGGCCAATTCTTACTCATTATACTGCTTCTTTAGATCTGTGTTCTTTTTTCTTTTCTGCATAAGCTACGGCAGCATCTCTAACCCAAGCTCCATTTTCCCATGCCGAAACCCTGGCCTTCATGCGCTCCTTGTTCATTGGTCCATGACCCTTAACCACTTGCCAGAATTCATCCCAATCAATAGGACCAAAATCATAAGATTGGCGTTCCTCATTCCATTTTAAATCTGGGTCAGGAATGGTAAGACCTATTAATTCCGCTTGCGGAACGGTTTGATCTACAAACTGCTGACGCAGTTCATCATTAGTTTTACGCTTTAATTTCCATTTCATGGATTGCGCCGTATGAACAGATTCTGCATCGGTTGGTCCAAACATCATTAATGATGGCCACCACCAACGATTTAAGGCATCTTGGGCCATTTCTTTTTGCTCTGGCGTTCCTTTTGCCAAGGTCATCATTATTTCATAACCCTGTCTTTGGTGAAAACTTTCCTCCTTACACACACGAATCATAGCACGTGCATAAGGACCATAGGATGTATTACATAATGGCACTTGATTAATAATGGCAGCACCATCTACCAACCAGCCTATAGCACCCATATCTGCCCAAGTGATTGTTGGGTAATTAAAAATACTGGAATATTTAGCCTTACCTGTGTGCAACTGCTCATATAACTCTTCTCTGGATATACCCAAAGTTTCGCAAGCGCTATATAGATACAAACCGTGCCCAGCTTCGTCCTGTACTTTTGCTAATAAAGCCACCTTACGTCGAAGAGACGGTGCTCTGGTAATCCAATTACCCTCAGGCAACATTCCCACGATTTCCGAGTGCGCATGTTGCGAAATTTGCCGTATGTGTGTTTGCCTGTATTTCTCTGGCATCCAATCTTTAGGCTCAATTTTTTCATCGCGCGCTATGCGGGCTTCAAATTCGTCTTCTAAATTTTTAATCTGGTCGTTGCTCATAATTTTTAAGCTTTTGGCTAGAAGCTTTTCATTTCTAGCAAATTGTAATTTTCTTTTTCATTTTATACATCAAAATCAACCACTACTTGTTTCGTAGTTGGCACAGCCTGACAACTTAAGACTAAATTTTGATCAATCTCTTCTTTCTCCAGGGCATAATTAACCTTCATCTCTACTTCCCCTGATTTCACCTTGCACTTGCAGGTACTACAAACGCCTCCCTTACAGGCAAATGGTAAGTCGGCACCAGCATTTAGGGCAGCATCTAAGATATTATCATAGTCTTTGGTCATTGTAAAGTTAAATTCTTTACCACCATCAATTATGGTAATTTCAACACCTTCAACATTTTGTTGGGCCAAGCGCTCTTGTCGCTTAATATCCTCTTCGGATAAACCGGTTACAAACAATTCAAAATGCACAAGCTCCTTAGGCAGGCCAGCTTCAACGAGATAATTGCTGACGTAGTTTACCATTTTTTCAGGACCACATAGAAAGACTTCACTCGTATCTGGAATATCGATAAAAACCTTAGTGAGTGTTTTCATCTTATCGTCATCAAACCGACCATTAAACAATTCTATATCTCTTTTTTCCTGAGTTAGGAAATAATAAATCTCTAAACGGCCAAAGTATGTATTTCTAAGTTGCTCTAACTCTTCTTTAAAGATAATGGATTTTGCCGTTTTATTCACATAAAACAGCTTACATGTTGAATTAGGCTCTTGTTTTAAATGGGTTTTAATCATAGAAATGACAGGTGTAATCCCACTACCGGCTGCAAAAAACAAGTAATTCTTTGGGGCTTCTGCATTAACATCTACACCGAAAGTACCACTCGGTGCCATGACTTCTAACTCTTG
>CAZGDG010000059.1:0-14521 GCA_964524415.1 uncultured Flavobacteriaceae bacterium | reverse complement strand
ATGCTAGTTCAATTAACTAACAATCGTTAGTTAGTTACAAATTTAAAAAATATATTCTAAACTATTTGTTAATTCCTTGGATGAGGACCGTTGTTAAATCTTCTAGCAGTTGTTGTCGCTTAATGGCATCTTTTTTTGGAATCCAGAGGTATAAGGACCTTAAAGTGGAAAGCATGGAAAACAAAATGACCTCGACATCCACAGATTTTAGTTCGTTGTTTTTAATGCCCTCTGCGATGATGGCTCTAAAATTATTTTCATAATCATTGCGCAACTGCAAATAGTAATCGAGCTTTTCTTCGAGATGCATCCAATCGGTATTGAGGGCAGCAAGGCCTTCTGGATTATTGGTGGCTATTCTTACATGGAGTGCGATAAGAGCATTTAGCTTTTCCACACAAGAATTCGATTCTGAAATCACAACGTTCATTCCCTCTGTAAACGCTTCTGCAATTTCCAATATGATGTCTTGTAAAATAGCTTGTTTTGAATTTATATGATTGTACAAACTCGCCGCCTGCATGTCCATGGCTTTGGCCAAATCGCGCATTGTTACAGCACTGTAGCCTTTCTGCTTGAAAAGTTGAGCTGCAACTCTAATAATTTCTTCTTTTCGTGTTTCTTTTTTCATTGACGGGATGAATATATAAAAATGCTTTAAATCCACTCTTATTTCTGCACTTTAAAACCTGATAAAGTATCGAACCTCTTATCAATTTTTAAGTCTTTCTAAATCTATTTTTGTTTTGTAACATTTGATACCATTAGTAAAGTGAGAATTATTGATCTTTACCCAAAATTTAAATTATGGGATTATTAGATTTTTTAACTGGGAATAGCACGCACCAAATTCAAGAATATCTTCAGAAAAATGCGGTCATTTTGGATGTCCGCACAGATAGCGAATATCAATCAAACCATATTGCATCAGCTCTTCACATTCCATTGAATGAACTGGAATATCGTGTTGACGAGCTTAAAGTATTGAAGAAGCCTGTTATTGCTTATTGTGCAAGCGGTATGCGTTCTGGAAAAGCAGCTAGTTTTTTAAAATCGAATGGCATAGATGCCATCAACGGTGGCGGAATAGGAAAATTAAAAGCGGCTCTTTAACACCATATCGCTGAGATCACCTTCGCTACTAACGGGCTGGGATTGGTATTTGAGCGTCCAGCCAAAGGATTCGGTTAAAATATAGAATTTGGCCAATTCGCTTATGAGCCTATTCTTAGCATTGGATTTTAATGAGGAGCGCTCAATTTTTGCCTTTATTTTAGCCTTTACAGCTTTGGCAATAGCATTGTAATCTTCAGCTTCAAACGGATTAAAATAATCCGCTTGAATATCATAGTACTCAAGCTCGGGTGAGATGCTTATCTTCTCGTCTGGTATGGCCAAAATTTCGATGGTTTTTTCGTCCTCATTGACCTGGTACTTTAACTCACTTAAATCATAGCGTACATCAACCTTGGCATTTACCACAACCAAAGCTTTCTTATTGGCCTTGTAATATTCTCCAAAAATGGCTTTGGAATCTTGATAATTAAACACCTCCGTAAAATGGCCTTCGGTCACCACCAATTTGCTAACTTGATTCAACTGCTTTTCTATTAACTCAGAAGACTCACCTACAGTTATGTCTTGCTTGTAGGTGCATTGCCTAAAGACAAGCACAATGACGACCGTTATTAAGACACCCAATAAAAAATTCCTCATATGCTAATTTAACAAAATAGCATCTTCCCTGAACTGTACCTAGAATATTTTCTTTAGGATTTCTAATCGTTATAACGCCAACTTATCTAATTAAATAGCATCTCAACCCGCTTTTATTAAAGATTTGGAAAACTCCAGTAGCTTTATAATCATCATTAACATTGTCGATTTAATGCCCCGTAAATTGTATTGACATGAAAATTCTTTTTATCACCAGCTTTTTGATATTGACCTCTGCAATAACTTATGGGCAAACCAACCTACTTATCAAAAATGTTAATTTAAGAGCAAAGGAGCTACAACACAATCTAAATTCTTCAGAGGATACGCTTATATTGGAAGCTGCCCGGACCATACACAAGCTAGAAATTTATAACCATTCCTTTTCAAAACATATTGAAGTGGAGAATAAAATGGTTAACGTTCCGCTTAACCAATTACCGCTAGGAAAGCTTATTGTAGAAGTTGTACTCAAGGATAAACGTATTATTCTTACCATCATAAGGCAATCGGAAGAAGATGAACCCACTGACACCGCAGAAGTTTCAAATGTTTCAGTCACTACCGAGAGCGCAACAACTGAGTCTTTCATTGATTCAGAGAACACACCAGAAGCTTCAAATGTTACCGATTTTTCGGAACATGAGGCACCAAAACCCAAAAAAATCGTAAAGTCGTATTGGGTAGAATATATTATCAGTAATGGTAATTCCTCTTACAAAACCCTGCGATTTGCCAGCAAAGCCTTAGTGGATAAAATGGTAGCCAAAAACAAATTGGAAGTAAAATCTGTAAAAGGAAAATTAAATAAACTGACCATCTGGGAAGTCTACGATACCACTAGATTTTTAAGGTTTAAAAGAATAAATCCCAATTTTTCATCAGCAGTAGAGTCGCCATTTTTTAATACTAAACCTTATTACGACTCTGAAATTTTCCTAGCCAGTCTTTAATTATTTTTTTTAAGCTCGAGTTTCTCAGCAAAATAGTCGCAGAAGTCCTTCATTGTAGCGGTCATTTTTTCATCTTGCGTTGCTCGCATAAAGGTGTCGCTCATGGTGACAAGAGTTTGATGAAAAAATAGCTTCATCTCGTCTACAGGCATATCCTTGGTCCATAAATCAATCTTCAAGGTTTCCTGCGCCTTACTATCCCAAACAGAAAGCATTATGGCTTTGGCCTCTTCATTAGAGACACCACCATCTTCTGCAGACCAGTGCAATTTTTCAGGCACCCTGTTTTCATCTAACTCTACGTTTAATTCTATTTTAGAGGTAATGGTCTTAGACATTATTTTCTTGGTTTAAATTTTGATTTATTAAATATTTCTTCCGGATCTTTTTGAAGTATGGATAGCACATCCTCATCCGTTTTTAAGGCGTAAGCTTTTACTATTTGCCATCCTATGTATTGCCCCAATCGTCCAGGAGATTCATTATCGAGTTCTAAATAAAATTTGGAGAATGGTGCATCAGTTATAAATCTATTAGACAATTTTCTGTCTGTGCTATAAAGCAATTCTCGCTCCACAAAATAGCTCCATATCGCACTTTCATTAGCTTGTGCCCATTTAAGCTGTTCCTCTGAGTAACCTATTTTATCGTGGTCTGGCACAAACGGAATCATGACATCCTTAAAATATAAAAGCTTCCCATGATAAATCATTTCATCAAGGAAAGTTCGTCTCTGCGATTGGTAGGCATATTTTCTTGCGAAACCTTCAGCTACGTCGGGAACGATATTGCTCGCTTTCATATTTGCCGCAATATATCTGGGAATATTTTGATAAAACTTATGATCCTGACCTAAATAATTGTCTAAGGCAATCAAAACAATGGTGTCCGTTACAATTGTTTTGTCTCTGTAGGCCACATCATTTGTTAAGGTGATAACACGCGGCTCCTTAAATGTTTTATCGTAATACTTTATATGCTGAAACAAACGCTTCATACCATGCTCAACCGCTTTGAAGTCCTTAAAAGTTGTTACAACTTCACCCAACAGCTCATCTTGAAGGGAGTCTTCCATTTTTTTTGTCCAAACAGAATCCTTAACACTCTTGGAAAATAAAAATGGGTAGGCCGATTTTAATTGCGGCAAATCCTTGGGTTCTGCCTGTTCCATGGCCATATCAAATCGTTCAACTTTAAGGTCAATAGCCACATTTGAGATGTCTTCCTCAAGTTTATTATCTGTATTACAGGACCATAAAAGAAGGACCAGAATAAAAACCAAGCCGTTTTCCCGAAGCATATTCCAAAACATTTTAAAAGCTAACCGTATTGCGTTATTTTTGTTGTGCAAAGGTACACTTCTTTGTGTTAAAATATCATATTATGCAGACTGAAAAGGTAGTCAATCACATTGTCAATTGGTTAAAGGAATATGCTGAGAATGCCAAGGTTAATGGATTCGTCGTTGGAGTTTCCGGTGGTATAGATTCTGCATTGACCTCTACGCTTTGCGCTAAAACTGGTTTAGAGGTTTTATGTCTAGAAATGCCCATTCACCAATCTGAAAAGCAAGTTTCGAGAGCCCTCAATCACATAGACTGGCTAAAGAATCAATATTCTAACGTAAGAATGACTTCGGTAAATTTAACGCCTGTTTTTACGAGTCTAATAGACGCTTTGCCTGCCGTTGAAGACGAAGAAAGCCGACACATGTCTTTAGCCAATACAAGGGCCAGACTTCGCATGACAACCCTTTATTACTTTGCTGCCTTAGAAAAGTTATTGGTTGCCGGAACCGGAAATAAAGTAGAGGATTTTGGTGTAGGGTTTTACACCAAGTATGGAGATGGTGGTGTTGACTTAAGTCCTATTGCAGATTTACTCAAAACCGAAGTGTACGAATTAGCTGCTTTCCTTAACATCAATCAGGATATTTTAGAGGCACCACCAACAGATGGTTTATGGGGCGATAACCGAACCGACGAAGATCAAATAGGTGCATCTTACCCAGAACTGGAATGGGCGATGGCCATGAAGGAACAGGGAAAAACCAGTACAGACTTCACAGGACGGGAAAAAGAAGTTTTTGAAATCTTTACGCGCTACAACACGTCAAACAAACATAAAATGATCCCTATCCCTGTTTGCGAAATCCCTAAAAATTTAAAATAATTCTTACATTTTATTGAATTTTACGTTAATCCTTTTGGATTTTTCGTTATTTTTGTTTAACGAATCTTCTGTAGGCACTTAGCTTTACTACTGTTATTGATTTAACACATTAACCCTTATTTAACTAACGTATTAACCCTAACCACACTAAATCATGATACAAATTTTAATCGTTGACAGTCATCCCGTGGTCCGCACAGGATTAGAACTCTATTTTAATAGCAAACCAGATTTTAAAGTTGTTGGCAGTTTAAGAAGTGGCATAGAAATTTTTGAATTTGTAAGACGCCACCCTGTTGATGTTATTATTTCTGAAATTGACCTTCCAGAACTTAACGGAATAACAGCATTAAGAGCTATTAAAAAGGAGAATAAAAATATTAACGTTTTAATACTCAGTCATCAACCAGAAGAAATATATGCAATTAGCACTCTAAAAGCAGGTGCATCAGGTTATCTCAATAAGACTGCAAGTATGGATACGATTGAAAAGGCAGTGCGCACCGTTAGCAAAGGTGAGATTTCCCTCAGTGAGAAAATGGATAAACACATGCGCTACGAAGATACCCGAAAAAGTAGAAGCCGCATGTTTAAGAAGTTGTCCACTAGAGAGGTAGAAGTCCTAAAATTGCTCTCCATAGGACGAAAGAACAAGGAAATTGCAGAAGAATTGGATATCAACGAGAAGACGGTAAGCACCTACAAAGCCCGTTTATTCAAAAAATTAAACGTAACCAATATTGTTGATTTAATTCATCAAGCCAAACATCATAATCTTACTTAATAATTAACGACCCTGCCTAACTTCCTGGCTAGTAAAACTTTTAAATTATTGTAGGACTGACTATCCTCCAAAACGACTTTTGAATCATAATCCTCTTTAAGGGTTTCCTGGGATAAGTCTTTAAGTTTTTTCTCGATTAACAGCCCTCTTAAGTGGAGAATGGTTTGGCTGACCAATTGTGCAATTGTGTCACCTTTCTCTTTTGGAATAATGTTGTTACGATGCCAATCGTGCAAATTATACTTTTCATCCTCCATTAAGATACTGGTTACTGTATTGGCCAGGTCTTGATCAAGTTGATTAATGAAGTCCTTTGTAGAAAAATTTTCATCCCTATTAAGTTGATCCATTATAGAATAATACAAGGCTTTAAAAGCTTCATTGGAAAACTGCATTTCATCTTCCTGTAAGTCTAAGTAAATCTTTTCATACACTTTTGCCTCTTGCTTTATGGGTTCTAAAATCAAATCTCCAGAAACCTCATCTTCCTTTAAAATTAAATCCTCGAAGACTTCCTTGCGATCACCATAGAGCATCAAAATTTCAATTATCTTCTTTTCAAGCTCAAACTGAACATCGATTTTAGGCTTGGTCGTTTCGGTATTCCTAACCACGTCAAAAGCCCTTTGCTCATGCTTGTGTTTTTTATTGGCTTCCTGAAACTCCCTCTTATTGATTTGGGCCAGTGTGCTAAATAAAACGTTTTCACTGATGTCCATAATCTGGGCACACTCTTGGATGTAAACTTCTTGTTTTATCGCATCTGGAATCTTGGCTATACTATTTACGATATCGCGAATGGTTTCTGCCTTTTTAATGGGATCATTGTTAGCTTCTTCAACTAATACAGAGGCCTTAAACTGAATAAAATCCTGGGAATGGCTACTTAAATACTCCTGAAGTTCGGCAAGGCTATTCGACCTCGCAAAGCTATCTGGATCTTCGCCTTCTGGAAAAGTACAGACCCTAACGTTCATTCCTTGTTCTAAGATAAGATCTATTCCCCTCAGAGATGCACGTAGACCAGCTGCATCCCCATCAAACAAAACCGTAATGTTGTTAGTCAATCTGTTTATAAGCCTAATCTGTTCGGGTGTTAAGGCCGTACCCGAAGAAGAAACCACATTTTTTACTCCTTTTTGATACAATTGAATAACATCCGTGTAGCCTTCAACCAAATAACAGTTATTTTCTTTCGCTATGCTTTGTTTGGCAAAATACAAACCATAGAGGACCTTACTTTTATGGTAAATATCACTTTCAGGCGAATTAAGATATTTTGCCGCCTTTTTATCATTGGTTAAAATACGTCCGCCAAAACCTAGAACCCGACCGCTCATACTATGAATAGGAAACATGACCCTACCTTTGAATCGGTCGAAATGTTTATTGTCCTTAACAATGGTAAGACCTGTCTTTTCCAAAAATTCCATTTTATAGCCTTTACCCAACGCCTCATCTGAAAATGCCTGCCATTGATCTAGCGAATACCCTAATTGAAATTTCTTGATTATTTCCTCTGTAAAACCGCGTTCTTTAAAATAGCTTAGACCAATGGCCTTACCTTGATCTGTTGTATGTAAGATTTTCTGGAAATATGTATTGGCGTATTCAGATACCAAATAGAGACTTTCGCGTGCATCAGCCTGCGCCTTTTCCTCATCGGTGCGCTCAGTTTCCTCAATCTCTATATTGTATTTTTTAGCTAGATAGCGAATAGCTTCGGGATAGGTAAAATGCTCATGCTCCATAAGAAATGTCACTGCATTTCCGCCCTTGCCAGAAGAAAAATCTTTCCAAATCTGTTTGGCCGGTGAGACCATAAAGCTCGGTGTACGCTCATCACTAAAAGGACTTAGCCCTTTGAAGTTACTACCAGCCCGCTTTAATTGCACAAAATCGCCAATAACCTCCTCCACTCTAGCGGTTTCAAATACTTGCGATATGGTATTTTGAGAAATCAAATCCTAATTACATTTTCCGATAAACCGTGTAAAGTTATAAAACTATATAACAAGCTATGAGGTCCATGTCATACTTTATTTTATAAGTATAGTAACCAGCTTGTTAACGAAGAACAAAACTAGTTTAATTTGAGCATAATTAATATATTTAACGCATCTAACAAATATTTACAATGAATCGCATTATACTGTTAAGTTTTCTTTTAGTCTTTTTCACCTCGTGTAAAAATGACAACAACGAAACGTCACAAGACAAAAACAAAAACGCTACCGTTTATTATGGTGGCGATATTTTAACCATGAAAGGAGATACTCCAGAATACGTGGAAGCTCTCGTGGTTAAAGATGGTAAAATACGTTTTGTTGGCGAAAGCTCTAAAGCAATGAACGTTGCCGGCCCAGGACATAAAATGATTGATTTAAAAGGTAAAACCTTGGTCCCTGGTTTTATTGATGGTCACGCCCATTTTTCTAATTTCTCCTCGCAGGCCATAGGAGCTCTACTCTTGCCCTCACCAGATGGAAAGGCAAACGACATGAATTCCTTGATTGAAATTTTAAAGGAATGGAACACACCTGAAAACAGGGCCTACACAGGTTGGATTTGGGGAACAGGATTTGATGATTCTGTTCTTGAAGAAAAACGATTTCCAACCAAACACGATTTAGACAAGGTAAGTACGGAACATCCCATAATGATAATTCACATTTCTGGTCATTTTGCGGTGGTCAACTCAAAGGGATTGGAGAAACTAGGTCTTGATGCCAATAGTAAAGACCCAGAGGGTGGTATAATCCGAAGAGAACCAAATTCAAACGAACCTAATGGCGTATTGGAAGAATTAGCCGCAATTCCTTATATGATGGATGCTCTTATGCCCAAAACAGAGGAAGCTAATCTCAAATTTTTCTTGGCTGGGCAAGACATGGCTAAATCTTACGGATACACTACTGCCCAAGATGGCCGGACCATGCAAAACCACGAGTTTTTGGCAAAATTGGCAGATAGCAATTTTATAGAAATCGATGTGGTTAGTTATATCGATTATATGTTCCTTGACAAATACATGGATTCCAAGTGGAATTCAAAAAACTATAACAATAGATACCGCATTGGAGGAATGAAGGTGACCTTGGATGGCTCGCCTCAAGGAAGAACAGCATGGCGAACACAACCGTATTTATTACCACCTGACGGAGCTGCTGCTGATTACAGTGGCTACCCAGCAATCCCTAATGATGATGAGCTTCTCGCTATATACGAAAGAGGGTTTAAAAATAATTGGCAAATATTAACCCATGCCAATGGTGATGCCGCTATGGACCAGATGATACGCACTCAGAAAATCATGGCCGAGAAATATGGCAACGACGATAGGCGCAATGTATTAATCCATGGACAATACATAAGGGAAGATCAATTAGACAGTTTTAAGGAGCTTAATGTGGTTGCCTCTTTATTCCCTTTGCACACATTTTATTGGGGCGATTGGCACAAACAAATCATAGGTGATTCGTTAGGCAACAAAATCAGCCCAGTAAAAACAGCACTTAATAAAGGCTTGAATATTACCATTCATACCGATGCTCCTGTGGCGCTTCCTAATCTGATGCGCGTGGTTTGGACGGCAGTAACTCGCACATCGCGCTCTGGGGAAATTATCGGAGCCGAAGAGCGTTTAACACCTTATGAAGCTCTAAAAGCCATAACGGATTGGAGCGCTTACCAGCATTTTGAAGAGGATAAAAAAGGCACTCTAGAAGAAGGTAAATTGGCAGATTTGGTCATTCTAGACGCCAATCCGCTCAAAGTGGAACCTGATGCCATAAAGGAGATTACAGTAGTTGAAACCATAAAGGAAGGCAAGTCTATATATAAAAAATAGGTCTAAAGATTTATGCCTTTAGACCTTTCTTTATACTCTTAGATTAATTTCATTTAATCCATATCGAAGCGCAAGCCAATTGAGAAGTTGTTTTGGTCTACTGCCTGATTCTTAAATATTGGATTTAAATCATACTTGGCATAGATACCAATGCCGCCCCAAGCAACATAGCCACTAAGGCCATAAACAAACGGACTCACCTCGAATCCACCGCGCTGCTTTTCTTTGATTCTATTGTCGTCTACTTCATATTTCAATTTTTGCATACTGCCAAGATTTAATCCTGCATAACCACCAACACCAAACTTTAATTGATTTCGCGTTGAATATCTGTAATAGGTATCTCGTTCTATTTTCTTCGATGGCCCAAATTCTAGATGTACAGGGACGACCAAATTCGTTGTTCTGAATTTCACTTTATCTACATCAACAGGAAATTGTTGTAATTCAATATTATCATTGTTATTGACCAAATAGTTGTTGTCTTCCATTCTAAGCTTATTCCATTGAAAGGAAAATCCATATTTTACTCTCCAAAAATTGGTGTTATTAAAAATACGCGTTTTCCATGCGTAACCTAGCTCTACAAATCCAAATACACTAGACTCATAAGGCGAATCCCCTAAACTCTGGCCATCTATAATAGCATTGTTATAGCCAAAGGCAAATACCACATCTTCAGTTGTGCGTCTATCGTATTTTTTTGGCTTATCGTATTTTTTCTCACCAATATAGATAAATGCCTCGCTGGTTTCCTCGTCACCTCCAATTCTAATATAAGTACCTCCTTCATCTGAATCTGGCATATCAACTTGATATGGCTTGTCTGTTCGCTGCCATAGGGCAATTTGTTTATCTATTATCAACAACTTATCTGCAATGTTCTCTGCCCGTAATTGAGCCGCAGCCCCTTTGAGCCTCTCAGCCTCAGCCGCTGAAATGGCGCCTGCATCCAATCTTTGGTTGATGCGCTCTATATCTTGTTTAAGATACTCACGCTCTTGTTCTTCAACCTGCTTTTTCTGTGCTTCCAACCTTTCAATTTGTTCTTTTTTATAAGCATTGCGCTGTTTAACAACTTCGGAGGTGTCTGTTTTTACAGAGTCTACTTCTTTAGTCTGCCCATTTACAACGTTAAGCATAAATGTAAATGCAAGTGGAATGAGTAATCGTGTAATTGTAGTCATAACTGTTCGTTTTTTGATGATTTATTAAACTTCTTTGATTTTGATTATTAGTTATTGCGTTCTGCCACGGCTGTTCGTACAGTGACATAACTGTCCTTAAGCGCTTCAAAAACTCTTGTTCTAAAGGATTGACCCATATCTTCCTGCACACTTTCCAATAAGGCCTTGGCATCAACTGTTTTAGTGCTTTCTTCCTTTAGTTTATTTTTAAACAACTCCTTACTGGCTAATTTTAAAAGTGAATCTACTTCTTTCTCAAGATTGTTTTCCTTAGTTGTTTCATTAAGATCCTTTAAAACCTGAGCAACTGCAGTCTCTTCTAAGATGGTTTGCTCTTTAATGAGGCCTTTATTTTCCTTAATGTCTTCTTTCGGGTTCTGCTGCTTTCCCTTTAAAGGTTGGTCCAACGAAGCAACTTTTGTATTGGCTAAAGACGTTGTCTTGTTCTTCTCTTTTAATGGTCTTTTTTCACGCTTTGGACCAAGCTTCTTTTCTTTAGGCAATTCGCTTTCAGCTGATGCTTCAACCAGTTCTTGTTGTTCTACTGGAGTAGGAGTTGCTGTCTTTATTTCGTCTATGTTTTCCTTGACTTTTTGCTCTTCTACCATTTGAGGTATCACCTCTTCTGTAGTATTGCTTCCAAAAAATTGAATCGCAACAGCCAGCATGATAACTATACCTGCGGCAATTCCTAACCACCAAAACAATTTTGGGTTCTTTGACGACGCATCCTTGTCTAATCGCTCGGATAACTTAGACCAACTGTTAGCAGAAGGCTCTATGGTACGCTGCTCTAATGTTTCCTTAATTTTATCTTCAAATTTAATTGGTGCCATAACTGCTGCTATTTAACTGTTTGATTTTTTTCTGGAGCATCTGCCTTGCCTTGAACAACTGCGATTTAGATGTCCCTTCAGAAATCTGCAATATTTCTGCGATTTCATGATGTTTGTAGCCTTCGATAGCATACATTACAAAAACCATTTTGTACCCTTCTGGAAGACTATCTATGACCTGTTGTAATTCGGCTACCGCTAAATTACTTTCTATGGTATAGGAATAATTCTCTTCGAATTGCTCTGTATCAGTACTGAACTCAATGGTCTTCTTTTTTCTTAAATAGGAAATTGCTTCTCTCACCATTATGCGTCTTATCCAACCCTCAAAACTCCCTTCATTCTTAAAACTTTTTAAGTGTTTGAACACCTTGAAAAAACCATTTAGCATTACTTCCTCTGCGATGTGTACATCATTGATGTAATATCTACAAACACTTAACATCTTAGGAGCATAAATTTCATAGAGGAGATGTTGCGCTTCTCTATTCTGCTTAACCGCTCTTTGAATGAGTTTTGTTTCGTTTTTATGAAGTTGAATAACTTTCACTTTTTTGACACAAAAGGTTTTCTATTAGTATAGACGCTAATATGGTTAAAAAGGTTGTATGAGATTGTGAAAATTTTTAAAATAATTTATAACCAATTGATTTATTGATTATTACATTACTTTTTTCTATCAATAACATAGTCTACCATTAACTGTAATGACGCTTTGTAAGGAGAATCTGGATAGTTTGATAATAAGGCCAAAGCTTCGTTTTGAAACGATTTCATTTTTTTAACAGCATACTCAAGACCGCCATTCGCTTTAACAAATGTAATGACTTCTTTTACCCTATTCTTATCCTTGTTGTGATTCTTTACTGAATTTATGAGCCAAGCCCTATCCTTTTTGGAAGCATTGTTAATGGTATAAATTAAAGGCAAGGTCATTTTTTGTTCCTTTATATCGATTCCTGTTGGCTTGCCTATTTTTTGTTCGCCATAGTCAAACAGATCATCTTTAATTTGAAATGCCATGCCTATAAGCTCCCCAAACTTTCTCATGGTATCAACTTCTGAGGAATTTGGTTTTACGGAAGCAGCACCCAAACTGCAACAGGCCGCTATTAAGGTAGCGGTTTTTTGACGAATAATGTCATAATACACCTCTTCTGTAATATCCAGTTGACGAGCCTTTTCAATTTGAAGTAATTCGCCTTCACTCATTTCCCGTACAGCAACCGAAATAATCTTAAGGAGGTCGAAGTCGTTATTATCGATGGACAATAGTAAACCCTTTGACAATAAATAATCACCAATGAGGACAGCAATTTTATTTTTCCAAAGCGCGTTAACCGAAAAGAATCCGCGTCTGCGATTGCTATCATCAACAACATCATCATGGACAAGCGTAGCGGTATGAATAAGCTCAATTACCGATGCACCACGGTAGGTGCGTTCGCTAATCTCACCATTATTAAGCATTTTGGCCACTAAAAACACAAACATAGGCCGCATTTGCTTACCTTTTCTATTTACGATGTAATAGGTAATACGGTTGAGCAACGCCACCTTACTCGCCATAGAAAGTCGGAACTTTTGCTCAAAAAGCTCCATTTCGTAAGCAATGGGTTGTTTTATTTGTTCGGTAATCTTCAACGGCCTAATATACTATCTGAGATTTTGATAAAATAAATACGATTTTTTAATCTAAACTGCAAAATTACAAATTATGACCTTCGTAATTCCGTAATTGATAAAAATTATAGGTGAAGCCTAAAGCACAAAATTTATTTGTAACTTTCAAGCAATTAATTAATTAATCATAAAACTTTTAGCTTATGAAAAAAATTACTTTATTAATGATCTGTTGTACCTTAGGCATGTATATGTTCGCTCAACAAACAATTTCATTTGAAACTAGTGAGGGATATACCCAAGGTGACATTAATACGCAAAACGGATGGGAAACAACTGGTACCGGACCAGGAACATTTATTACAAATCAAGTCGTCACAGACGAGGAAGCTAGTGATGGAACCTTATCTCTTAAAATAGATACCGAAAGTGCTTTCCCTGGACAATCATCACCTTTTGTTGGAGCTTTCTATAATTATTCGGTGGCAGTTCCATTTGCAGACGCTGTGTTTTCTGCGGATATGTATTTAGACACGTTTGATTCTTCAACTACCTCAGATTACCTATTTGGGCTAGTAAATACTACAAGCGGAAATTTTATAAGCTATATAAGATTTACGTTTCAAGGCAACATAGTCGTTCTTGTTGATGATGGAATGGGAACTGTAATAGAAGATGACACAAACGTTGATTGGACGCCTCTTACCTGGTTTAATGTTAAAATGGAACTTACTAATAATACAATTGAGTTTTTTATTGATAACACTTCTATTTATCAAGGTACGGTAGCCACAATTGACACGGATATTGAACAAGTGCGATTTGCACATGATAATTTTGCAGGATTCGGTTACATTGATAATTTTAGAACAAATAATGAGCCTCTATCTGTTAATGACTTTGACCAGAATAAATTCACTTATCATTACAATAAAAATCAAGAGAAGTTGAATTTAGAATCATCTGGTTTACCCTTAAACAATATTGAAATTTATTCAATTTTGGGACAGAGTGTTTTGGTGAAAGAATTAAAAGGAACAGAAGAATCTATCAATGCTAGCTCATTAAATGATGGCGTGTATCTAGCAAAAGTGAGTATCAATGGTGATACTGAAACTTTTAAGTTTGTAAAAAATTAAGATACCCTTTTTAAATATTCTTAAAAAAAAAGCGGCCAAAAAGGCCGCTTTTTTTATGACTTATTGGCCAACTGCCCACAAGCTGCATCAATGTCTTTTCCCCTACTTCGGCGCACCGTCACCGTGATATGGTTAGCCTCCAATACCTCTTGATACATGTCTATGGCTTTAGAATCAGCTTGCTGGAATTCACCATCATCAATGGGATTATATTCAATGAGATTGACCTTACTCGGTGCAAATTTGCAGAATTGAACTAAG
>CAZGDG010000058.1:0-19718 GCA_964524415.1 uncultured Flavobacteriaceae bacterium | reverse complement strand
AAATCAAACAAACTGCCAGAAACTTCCTCACCATCAACTAAGACATGTCTTTCATTAAGGTGCAATCCTCTCGGCCTAACCAATAGAACGGCTGTCTTTTCATTTAGCTTATAATGCTTACCACGTTGCTCATCTATGAGCTCTATGGTCTTGTTGTTGGCATCCAAGAGGTTTTGCTGTCCCTCTAGGGTATTTTTCCAACTCGGAGCATTACTGTCTTCAAAATCTGCCATGAACGTCTTAGCGCCAGAATTTAAGGCATTGATGACCATCTTGCGGTCCACAGGCCCAGTTATTTCAACTCTCCTATCCAATAAATCATCTGGAATGGATTCCACTTGCCAATCGCTTTCTCTTATAGACTTGGTTTCTTCAGGGAAGGATGGGAAATTTCCCTTATCGAAAAACTCTTGCTGCTTTAATCGCTTATTTAAAAGCTCCAAGCGTTCATTGTTAAACTTCTTATGAAGCTGCTTAATAAACTCTAAAGCTTCCTCTGTTAATATGTTGGGATAAAACTGAACAACCTCTTCTGAGAAGGTTAATTGATCTGGAGTGGCAACGGTATAATTCATAATAGCTTGATTTTATGATACAATGTTATAAACTATTTTTAAAAAAAACAAGCGAACGTTCGCTATTTTTTATTTTTCGCTATTTATGATAGTTCGCAAATAGTGTTATATTTGTTGTTATGGAACAGGATTATATTAAGTTGATTTTTGGATTAAAACTCAAGCAAATCCGCACAGAGCGCGGTTTGTCTTTGTTTGGGCTTTCTAAATTGTCTGGCCTTTCAAAATCGTATCTCAATGAAATAGAAAAAGGAAAAAAATATCCCAAACCAGACAAAATTGCTGCTTTATCCGAACACTTAGATGTGCCTTATGACGATTTGGTCTCTCTAAAATTGGACAAAAACCTAGCACCTGTTGGCGAAATTCTTCAGTCTAAACTCCTAAAGGAAATCCCTTTGGAATTATTGGGTCTACAAGAAAATACCTTGATTGACATTATCTCCAACGCCCCTCAAAAAATTACGGCGTTTATAAGTACAATAATAGAAATTGCCAAAAACTACAGTTTCAGCAAAGAGAATTTTTACCTTGCTTCGGTGCGCTCGTTCCAAGAGGCCAATAACAACTATTTTGACCACCTAGAAGAAGCTGTTCTTAAGTTTGCCAAGACCTACCAAATTGATTTAACCAAACAAATAAGCGCACAGGAATTAGAAGATATTTTGGTTGAAGAGTATGGGTACACCATTAATTATGACGAATTGGAAACACACAGCGAACTAGACAAACTGCGATCCATCTTTATACCAAAATCAAAAACATTATTAATCACAAAAGATATAGACGATGCCCAAAGAGCCTTTATTTACGGCAAAGAGCTGGCATATAATTACCTGAATATCACAGAACGTTTATACACATTCTCTTGGATTGCTTTTGATAATTTTGATGAAGTGCTCAATAATTTTTATGCCTCCTATTTCTCTGGAGCTCTAATCATTCCTCGTCAAAGTTTGGTGGAACAATTAAAGAAGTTGTTCGGCAAAAAACGGTTTAATGCCAATGAGTTTCAGTCGTTACTTAGCAATTATAATGCGTCTCCAGAGTCTGTTTACCAACGCTTGACAAATATCCTTCCAAAGGATTTTGGTCTTAAAAATTTGTTCTTCCTAAGATTTGCGCACAAGAAGGGCTCTGAAAAATTTGTGTTGAACAAAGAGCTCCATCTCACAAAAAAGCAATCGCCAAGAGCTAGGGAAACCAATGAACATTACTGCCAGCGCTGGGCGTCTTTAAAAACCCTTAAAGCCATTGGCCAGTCTGGAGCAGACCATGAATTTGACATACAAATCTCTAATTATCCGGTTGAAGAACGCCAATATTTGGTTTTAGCTTCGGCTACAGCAGACCCATTTAAAGCCAATCAATACAGAAGCATATCCATAGGGATTGAGTTAAACGCCCAGCTCAAACGAAAGGCGAATTTTTTAAATCACAAAAGCCTTAAAACGGTAGACGTTGGCGTAACTTGTGAACGCTGCTCCATTATAAATTGCAGCGTAAGGCAGGCTGACCCTGTGATTTTAGAAAAGCGAAAGAAAGAAATGGACACCGCAAAGGTGGTAGATGAGATTCAGAAAAAATATAGCAACCTATCAAAATAACACTTTGGCCTTAGGATAAGCTATCTCTTTAAAATCCGAAATAACCACATCCGCTTTTGAATAATTCTGGCCGTGCGAATGCAAACTTTTGTATCCAACGCAAAAAATACCGGCAGCCTTTGCGGCAGCAATCCCGTTTGTTGAATCTTCGATAACCATGCACTGTGACTTGTCAAAACCTGTATGGGCAGCCGCTTTTAGGAAAATTTCGGGATGTGGCTTGGACTGTTTCAAATCGGCTCCACTAAATTTTCCACTGAAATATTGGTTTAGATCAAACCTATTGAAAATACGATTGATATTGGGCATAGAAGCTGAGGAAGCCACTACCAAGGTAATCCCGTTGCTGTAATACTCTTTTACGATGTCCAAAACGCCATCGATGAGTGTAAGGTCTTGATCATTATCAAACAAATATTTGAAATGTTGACGCTTAACACGAACCAATTCCTCCGCAGGATTGCGCAACTCAAAGTGATTAACCAGTCGCCTGCAAATATTTAGTGTTGATTGGCCTGTAAAAGAATCATAAAGCTCTTCGCTTACATTTATACCAACATCATTGAACATGCGATGATACGCCTTGTAATGCAGAGGTTCGGTATCCACAATAACACCATCCATATCAAATAAAACAGCTTTTAACATAGAATAATTTTAGCCGAAGATATAACCAAAAACAACAATGGTACACTTATTTCAAAAAAAATCCGAATTGCGAACTCACTAGAAAGTGAGTCGAATTCGGATTAAATCTACTAATCAAAAATCGCTATTTTACATTATCCATAATCTCTTGAACTACCTCAGGGTTGAGCAAAGTACTTGTGTCGCCTAGATTTTCAGTTTCGTGGGACGCTATTTTCCTTAAAATTCGTCTCATAATTTTACCAGAACGTGTTTTAGGCAATCCTGAAGTAAATTGTATTTTATCCAATTTAGCTATAGGACCAATACGGTCTGTGATGAGCTGATTAATTTCCTTTCTCACATTGTCGTGCTGCCTTGTCTCCCCAACATCTTTTAGGGTAATAAATCCATAGAGCGCATTACCTTTAACGTCGTGAGGAAAACCAACAATAGCGGACTCTGCAACGGCATTATGCTCGTTAATGGCGTCTTCAATTGGTGCAGTACCTAAGTTATGTCCAGAAACTATAATAACATCATCCACTCGCCCAGTAATACGATAATAACCTACCTCATCCCGCAAGGCGCCATCTCCTGTGAAGTACATGTTTTCGAAGGCCGAAAAATAAGTATCCTTATAGCGCTGATGATTGCCCCAGATTGTGCGCGCCATTGACGGCCAAGGAAATTTAATACAAAGACGTCCATCAACTTGATTTCCCTTAATCTCTTGTCCGTTTTCATCCATTAATGCTGGTTGAATTCCTATGAATGGCAAGGTTGCATAGGTTGGTTTGGTGGGCGTAGAAAATGGGATGGGCGTTATCATAATACCACCTGTTTCTGTTTGCCACCAGGTATCTACGATTGGACTTTTCTTTTTACCCACATTATCGTTATACCAATGCCAAGCCTCTTCGTTTATGGGCTCACCAACGGAGCCGAGCACCTTCAGTGAAGACAAATCGTATTTCTCAATTAATTCGGTTCCGTGTTTAGCCAAAGCCCTGATTGCTGTTGGCGCTGTGTAAAACTGGTTGACCTTGTGCTTGTCTACAATTTCCCAAAAACGACCGAAATCAGGATAACTAGGAACACCTTCAAACATAACGGTTGTGGCGCCATTGCATAACGGACCATAAACGATGTAACTGTGACCTGTAATCCAACCTATATCTGCAGTACACCAATAAACGTCCTCTTCTTTATATTGAAACACGTTCTTAAAAGTATATGCTGTATAAACCATATAACCTCCGATGGTATGAAGCATTCCCTTAGGCATTCCGGTGGAACCCGAGGTGTACAAAATAAAAAGTGGGTCTTCGGCATCCATAATTACCGCTGAATACTCTCGGTAAGCCTCATCTAAAAGCGGCTGTAGCCACTCATCACGCCCTTCCTTCATTGCAATATCCGAGTTAATGCGCTTCGCAACCAAAACAGATTCAACACCTGGACAATCTTTTAAAGCCTCATCTACTATACCTTTTAAATCAATGGTTTTGGATCCTCTGTAAGATCCATCTGCGCAGATAACCATTTTAGCATCACAGTCATTAATACGTGTGGATAAAGCAGTAGATGAAAAACCTGCAAATACGACGGAATGAATGGCTCCAATTCGTGCACAAGCCAATACAGCCACTGCCAATTCTGGAATCATTGGAAGATAAATACAAACACGATCACCTTTTGAAATCCCCTTATCATGAAGAACATTTGCAAATTTACACACTCTATCATAGAGCTGCTTATAGGTTATGTGCTCCGCTGGCTCATTAGGGTCGTTGGGCTCAAATAAAATAGCCGTTTTGTCTCCCCTTGTATGCAAATGCCTGTCGAGGCAATTTTCCGTTATGTTGAGTTGAGCACCTTCAAACCATTTAATTTCTGGTTTCTGAAAATCCCAACGCAATACGTTATTCCATTTCTTGCGCCAAATAAAATGTTCTTCGGCAATTTCTTCCCAGAAGGACTCGGGATTATTGACAGATTTGCGATACACTTGAAAATATTCTTCAAAATGCTTGATATGATAATTACTCATGATTGATTATATTTTTATGGATACCTATTTGATTTTGCTTATATACTTGTTCTATTTCCGAAATGATAGTGATATCATCAATAGTTGAAGGGACATTATACTCTAAATCATCTGAAATATGACGAAGTAATTTACGTAAAATTTTGCCAGATCGCGTTTTCGGTAATCGTTGAACTACCAAAACATCTTTAAGTGACGCTACTGCACCTATTTCGTGTCGTACTTCGGCAATTATCTCTTTGGTGATGGTGTCTTTATTAGAATTTGCATGTGATTTTAAGACGACCAAGGCCAACGGCTTTTGACCTTTTAAGTCGCAGTGTACGCCAAAAACGGCGCATTCCGCAACGTCATTGTGGCTCGAAACAATTTCTTCCATTTCTGCTGTGGATAGACGATGCCCAGCTACATTGATAATATCATCTACACGACCTGTTATAAACACATAGCCATCCTCGTCTACATAACCACCATCACCTGAAAAATAGTAACCCGGAAAACGACTTAAATAGCCAGCTTTAAAACGCTCGGGATTTCCCCATAAATTTAAAAGGCATCCAGGAGGTAACGGTAGTTTTACGGCTACAAAACCCTCTACATCGGCAGGAACTTGCACTCCATTTTCGTTTAAAATTTGAATATCATACCCGCAGACAGGAAAAGATGCGGAGCCAGGCTTTACGGGCAACAATTCAATACCAACCATATTTGCCACCATGGGCCACCCACTTTCTGTTTGCCACCAATGATCAATTACTGGTATTTTTAAATGCTGCTCTGTCCAGCTCAGAGTTGCTACATCACAACGCTCACCGGCTAGAAACTGATATTTAAGACTAGATAAATCGTATTTCTCAATGAATGATCCTGAGGGGTCTTCTTTTTTTATGGCACGAATTGCAGTGGGTGCCGTAAACATCACAGCTACTTTGTGCTCACTAATTACCCGCCAAAACGTAGAGGCATCTGGCGTTTTAATGGGCTTGCCTTCAAAAACAATAGTTGTATTTCTATTGAGCAAAGGCCCATAGACTATATAACTATGGCCCACGACCCAACCCACATCACTAGCAGCCCAATACACATCACCAGGGTCTACACCGTAAACATGTTTCATGGAGAATTTTAAGGCAGTAGCATAACCACCAGTATCCCTAATAATACCCTTTGGTTTTCCTGTAGTTCCTGAGGTATATAAGATATACAAAGGATGATTAGATTCCACTGGAATGGGTTCAATACTAACCGACTTAGATACCAGGTCGGTATAGTCCACATCATAAGGTTTGTGTGGTATGGCAACACCTAATTGCCTATCGAAAACGATAACATGTTCTGGTTTGCTTTGGGCTGAATTAATGGCCTCATCTACAAAAGGTTTGTAAGGAATGATTTTTTCAATTTCAATTCCGTTGGATGCTGTAATAATTGCCTTGGGCTTACAGTCATCAATTCTTATGGCTAGTTCGTGTGGCGCAAAACCACCAAAGACAACGGAATGAATTACACCAAGCCGAGCGCAAGCTAACATCGCATAAAGTGCCTGAGGAATCATGGGCATATAAATTATAACCGTGTCTCCTTTGGATAACCCAAGAGCTTGAAGACCACCTGCCAATTTTGAAACTTCTTCATGCAGCTTATTAAATGTAATAAACGTTTTGGTATTGGTTACTGGCGAGTCATAAATTATGGCATTTTGATTGCCATAACCGTCCTCTATGTGCTTATCGATGCACAAATAACTGACGTTAAGCTTACCATCCTCAAACCATTGCGGATAGCCATGCTCATCGTTTCCTAAAATCGTTTTTGGTTTTTTATACCAACCTAACGAGTTGGCTTGCTCTCTCCAGAATTGTTCTTTATCGTCAATACTTTGAGCGTAAATTGTATTATAACTCATAGCTTTGAAGTTTTGGAATTAAACAAGCCAAACCAATTGGGATTTAAAAATTTAAGCTTGATCAGCACCCACAAAATAACCACGAAGCACAGACCCATGACAATGGATTCCAGCACACCTGTCGCGGCAGCATTCTCAAATTTAAAACGGAAATATAAGGTCACAACAATATATGCACTGATAAGAATATCAGAAGTTGTACCATTTAATCGAAGTCGTTTCATTTTATTTTACTTTAATTACACATTGTTTGTTTGCACACAAAACCAATGGTGATTAAAGCAGAAATCAAGAAGAGATTAATTCATTAATTTCTGAAACTATTTTTTTTACTGAAAATGGCTTTGTTAAATATTTATCTGCTCCAAGTTTTAAGCCTTTTTCAATATCTGAAGCTTTATTTTTTGCTGTTAAAAACACCACTTTGGTATCTTTTAACTTATTGTTTTCCTTAACTACCTTAAGTGTTTGATAACCATCTACTTTAGGCATCATGACATCTAACAAGATAACATCTGGAACTACAGTCTTTAAAATCTCCAAAGCCTCACTTCCATCCCTTGCGATATACACTTCAAAATTTTGTTTTTTAAAGGTATATTCCAATGTCATCACTATGTTTGGTTCATCGTCAACGATGACAATCTTTTTCATTGCTTTAATTAAGTTACAATTTACTTAAAAGGTAATTGAAAACCAAAGGTTACACCATTTTTCTTATTGTTTTTTACCCAAATTTGCCCCTTGTGATTTTCAATGATGGTTTTTGAAATAGCAAGGCCCAAGCCACTGCCCTCTGGTTTTATTATATTTTGATTTTTAGATTGATAGAACTTATCAAAAATATAAGGTATATCTTGTTTTGGAATTCCGCTTCCATTGTCCTTCACGGTAACCTGAAGAAACCCTTTTTCAAATTTGTAGTCCAAGACTATTTCCCCTTCTTCAGGCCTGCAAAACTTAATAGCATTGGAAACTAAATTAGTAAGCACTTGAAGTATGCGGTCCTCGTCATATTCCGCAAAAAGGTCACTATTATTGGAGTTAATAATACTTATTTCTTTTTTGGCCGCGATTGGCTCCAAATTCTGAATTGCTTTTAAAATCGTATCTCTAATATTAAATTTCGCAATGTTTAGATCTGCTCTTCCCTTGGACAACTTTTCAAAATCCAAAATATTATGGATGAGTCTAGAAAGTCGTTCGCTATCGTGCATCATATTTTTTAAGAATTGGCTTCTCAAATCAGCTGGCATTTCATCAGATTCACTCATCAACAGTTCTGTGGCTGCCCTTATTCCTGTAATAGGTGTTTTCAACTCATGGGCTACAGTGTCAAGGAATTCATCCTTTTGTTTGTCCTTTTCAACCAACTCCACATTAGCCTCCTTAAGCTTTGAGGTTAATTGGGTCAATTCCTCTGATTTTTCGCGCAGTAGCTTGTTTCGCGATATGGTTTCTTTAGATTCTTCGAGAATTTTAAGGACCTCGATTAAACTCACTTCCTCTTCCTTGACAACACTTGCTATTAAAATCTTTGCAGAGGCACTTCCAATACTCCCTGTAAGCAACTTTTCAGAAAAATTGATTAATCTAGCATCGGCCATCTGAGTATCTGGAGCAAGATTATATTTTCTGAAGAACAAGCTTAATGCGCGCTCAGTCCTCTCCTCTCCTAAAAATTTATTGAGTACTTTTTTTATTTCGGCCACATAGGCTTCACCTTTCCAGACTAAAGCCCCATCTTGCAAATCGGAATAATTCCGGCTGTCTACGAACATCTCTGCATAATTGCGTTCCCTGTAATTCCCTTTGTATAGCAAGGAAAATAAAAGATAACAAAAGCCATTGGCCAACATACTCCAAAAAAACGCATGAGTCGGTGGACTTAAAAAATCTATACCCAGAAGTGCATGCGGCTTTAGAGACTCAATACCCAAAAACCCATTCTCTACAAACTCGTTAGATCCCGTAAATGCTTGGATTGAAAAAGGCAGAATCAAGGTGTAAAAAGTAATTGCAAAACCAGCTATTATACCAATAATGGCTCCTTTAGAAGATCCTCGATTCCAAAATAGTCCGACAAAAAATGACGGTGCCAATTGTGCTATGATTACAAATGCAATTAGACCAATAGAATACAACGACAATTCATAGGAAAAGTTGACATAAAAAGCATAAGCAATTATAATGATCGAAAATATTGAGATTCGTCGAATGTTCTTAATATACTTGGCATTACGCTCTGGGTGATTTTGAATAAACCTGTCTAAGAACCCATAAGGAATAACCAGATTATTACTCACCATCACCGATAAGGCCAAGGTAGAAACCACTACCATAGATATAACGGCCGACAAGCCACCAAGAAAAACAAGGGCAGCCAGGAATGTATTCCCATTTTGTAGCGGTAACAAGAGCGCATAATATTCTGCCTGTTCAGGAATGCCAATGTTTAAGTTTCCGGCCCAAGCCACAAATATGACAAAGACATTGAAAAGCAAAAGGTATAACGGAAACATCCAAATAGCATTCTTTAAATGCTTACTCCTAACATTTTCAACCACAGAAACCTGAAATTGTCGTGGCAATAGAAAAATGGCAAAAAACGACAATAAAATAGTGTATAACCATATAAAGCCATTTTCAAAACCATTGACACTTGTTAAGGAACTAAAGTTAGGGGCTTGTGCCATTTGTTTATAGATATCTCCTGTACCATCAAAAAGAACATAAGTGACAAAAACACCTACACAAATAAAAAACACCAATTTAAGAACGGACTCAATAGCCACTGTCATTACAATCCCTTTGTGTTTTTCCGATGCATCTGTTGTTTGCGTCCCAAAAAAAGTAGCGAAAACTGCAAGCAGTACAGCTATGTAAAATGTAGAATCGTCATAAACTGTCGTAGATACATAACTCGAATCGTCCGATAATAGCTGAAAGGTTTCAGAAACAGCCTTAAGCTGAAGCGAGATATAAGGTACAATACCTAATAAGCAAACAACCGTTACTAGCGCTCCTAAAAATCGATTATTTCCATATCTTAAACTTAAAAAATCAGCTATAGAGCTTATTTTATGTTGTTTGGAAATCCGAATAATTTTTCTGAGAAGTACAATCCATAAGGGAGCTGCAATAACCGGCCCCAAATAAATAGGCAAGAAATTAACACCTGAATTGGCTGCAATACCAATGCTTCCGTAATAGGTCCATGCCGTGCAATAAACACCAAGGGACAGGGTGTACACCACGGAATTATTTACCCACTTACTTTTGCCATTTTTTTCAGCCAAAAAAGCTATGACAAAAAGGCTTGCCAAATACAGGACAATTATGGAAAACAACAAGTAATTACTCATAATGCCGCCTTAATACTATATATGAAATAATTATAGATATGGCCCAAATGCAGAAAATGGCAAAATAAAGAGTTGGGATACCAAACACCATGCCTTCAAAATCAAAAATGAGAAGGAATGGTATGTTTAAAATAAGGAAAAGCCCGAGGCTTAAAACCACTAATTTCTGTTCGTGTCTTTTTTTCAAGGTAAAATATGCTTCAATCTATAAACTAAAGATAGGCCAAAAGTTAATCAATGTCTTGAGAATACAACCAAAAAACAGTGTCGCTTTTTGGCAACACTGTTTTTAGCTAATTAAAACCTATTAATTTTGTTCATAGGTGTTTGATGTATCATTCAAACAATCCCATCATTATTTTTAATGAGACTGTGCTTCTCCTGCTCCAGATGGAATTCTAATGTTTTCCACTATTTCTTGCACATGCTGCGGTGGTGCGGCAGTTGCTCTAGAGACAACGACAGAAATGACTACGTTAACCAACATTGCAATTGTGCCAAAACCTTCTGGTGAAGTACCAAACCACCAATCTTCTTCAGTACCTCCTCCAAAGAAATCCAATTTAAATTTCATCATGTAAAATAACATCAACGTAATACCGACTACCATACCTGCAATAGCACCTTCTTTGTTCATTCGTTTATCAAAGATTCCTAAAATGATTGCAGGGAAAAATGATGCTGCTGCCAGACCGAAAGCCAGTGCCACTACAGCTGCGACAAATCCAGGTGGATTAATACCGAAGTAACCAGCTATCATCACTGCTCCAACTATGGCTATTCTTGCCCACATCAACTCCCCTTTATCGGAAATATCTGGTTTGATTTGTTTTTTGATTAAATCATGTGATATTGACGTAGAAATTACCAGTAAAAGTCCTGCAGCAGTAGATAGTGCTGCGGCCAGGCCACCGGCAGCCACGAGTGCAATCACCCAATTTGGCAATTTTGCAATTTCGGGATTGGCCAATACCATGATATCTCTATCTACATATAATTCGTTGGCATTGGCATTAGCATTGGTTATTAAACGCTCACCGTATTCACCTCTTGCATCGCTATAAACAGGCTTCTTTCCTTCTATGGCTCCTCCGGCAACATACTGAATTTTACCATCACCATTTTTATCAGACCAGGCAATAAGGCCTGTATCTTCCCAGTTTTTAAACCACGCAGGTACTTCGGCATATTCCGTATCCCTAACTGTTTCAATAAGATTTGTTCTTGCAAAAACAGCAATAGCAGGTGCCGTAGTATACAATATAGCAATAAGCAACAAGGCATAACCCGCTGATTTTCTAGCATCCTTAACTTTAGGCACGGTAAAGAACCGTACAATAACATGAGGAAGCCCAGCAGTACCAACCATAAGGGCTAGTGTAATTGCAAAAACATCCCAAGTAGATTTTGTGCCATCGGTATATTCCTTAAAGCCCAATTCGGTATGCAGTGCATCCAGTTTGTCAAGTAAAAAAGTACCATCTTCGACCGTACCTCCCATACCAATTTGAGGAATTATATTACCTGTCATTTGAATGGAGATGAAAAATGCTGGCACCATAAATGCAAAAATCAAAACGCAGTACTGTGCTACCTGGGTATATGTGATGCCTTTCATGCCACCTAAAAAGGCAAATACCAGTACAACTGCCATACCAATAACAACGCCTAAGGTGATATCTACCTGTAAAAATTGTGAGAACACCACACCAACACCGCGCATCTGCCCTGCGACATAAGTAAAAGATACAATCAGCGCACAGATTACCGCTACTGTTCTTGCGACATTGGAATAATACCTGTCTCCGATAAAATCAGGGACCGTAAATTTTCCGAATTTTCTTAGATAAGGGGCTAACAATAATGCGAGTAGCACATAACCGCCTGTCCAGCCCATGAGATAAACCGAGCCATCATAACCTGTAAAGGAAATAATACCAGCCATTGATATAAAGGAGGCGGCACTCATCCAATCCGCTGCTGTTGCCATACCGTTTGCCAGGGGCGAAACGCCACCACCAGCAACGTAAAAATCTTTTGTTGAGCCTGCTCTAGCCCAAATTGCAATTCCGAAGTAAAGTGCGAACGTCACACCTACTAATAACCATGTCCATACTTGTACACTCATAATTTTAGTTTTTTATTAGTGGTTGACTATTCGTCGAAACCGTATTTTTTATCTAGTTTATTCATAATGCGCACGTAAACGAAAATTAAAATGACGAATACGTAAATAGATCCTTGTTGGGCGAACCAAAAGCCTAGCTTGAAGCCGCCTAATCTAAACTCATTTAAGGCATCCTTAAAGAGGATTCCACAGCCATAGGATACAAGGAACCAAATGGCCAAAAGGATGGAAAGGTACTTGACATTTTCCTTCCAATATGCTGATGCATGTTTTTGTTTTTCTGACATAATTTTGAAGTTTTTATAGGAATATCATTGCTTGTATAGTTAATAAACCGGTAGCATCTGCGTTGCCAAATTTGGTGTTGGCATACTCTATACTGATCTTTGAATGATGACCGGTTAAAAATATATTGCCGCCAATACCTAATCGTGTGGAACTATCATCTATGGCATCAACTTGACTGTTGTTATAGGATACATATGGCTGAAAACGTGCTTTGGTTTTATCACCGGGAATGAGATACCCTACATGGGTATAAAACATACTCCCTGATGAATATGGCCCTAATAGAAAGTTTTCTCCATAATCATTGTTTTGGTAAACGGCATAAGCAGTTATTGCATCGTTGTTACCACTCAATGGTGCATCATAAAAAGCATCAACTGCAAATATGGTTACATCAGCACCTTCGCCATTGGCTTCTACAACACCATTTGAATGATTGAAGAATCCAGCTCCAATATTAAATACCCTTTTGCTGCCAAGGTATGTTCCAACTTTGTAAGGCAAAAAGTTTGATTCTTCATCTAAAAAATTGTAATCAAAATAACCTTGAAAGACTTTACCAGCTTCACCTGAGCCTAAAATTGCTCTCCCGCCATAAACGGTTGTTCCATCAATTAAGGGGTCTCTATTGTCCAGAGTACTGGCATTGGCTTCATTGTAGGCTACACGGTATTGCAGTCTACCAATTTTTCCTTTTAAATATATTCCCAGATGCCTTGCAAATTGATCTGACAATCCCAAAGTTGCCCAAGACTGCCTGTTGTTATCAAGGGTCATCATGTTTAGCGTGCTTTGGTTATTGGCTCTTGAAATACCGTTCCAATAGTGAAGTCCAAAACCTGCTGAATGATTATCTGTTAAAGCCCATTCTCCCCAGAAATCATGAAAGAATAGTTGAGAGTTTTCACCATAGCCTAATGGAGATGTATTATCACCGTTTAAATTATTTAAACCAAAATGAGTTAGGATTAAAAATTTCTTATTGAGCTGGGTGTAGGTCAAAACCCTAGCACGTCTCACGCTAAGGTCTAATTTACTATCGCGATCAGGAGCATCGTCATTGTATTGGGCCCAGAACTGGCCCCAAGCAATAATTCGAAGATATTTTGAGCCATCCTCGTTAAATTTTATTTTGTACCCTCCAGTATATTCATCTATACCTTGGGCAAAAAATAACTGACAGGAAACCAATAATCCCGTCAGTATAAAGATTGTTTTTTTCATAGAGTTTAGAATTTAGTTAGTTGTACATTGGTTTTGTGTGCACCACTAAACTCTAAAAATCTTGGCCCTAAAAAAAAGTTAATATATTTTTTTGGTAATTCGGTATAGCTTTATTCTCGAAAACGCTCCCATTTAATGAGCATGAACTTATCGCCCAGTTCAGTCACAACGACACCAGCTCCAGAAAGATTGTTCGTTTGAGAAAAGAATTTTGTCAACTCTTCTGAACTTAAGATTTTATAGGTAGGGTGGTATTTGGAATTATACGGACGTTTTATATTGTACTTTCTCACCCAGTTCATGATACTTACATGGGAAACGCCCAAAATCCGCTCAATCTCCCGATAGGTCAATCCCTCTAGATACAGCTGCAAGGCCTTATTAACGTAATAGTAATCTATTTTCTTCCCTATTTTGTTTACAGTGAAGAAATAGTTGCACTGCTTACACTTGTAGCGCTGTCTGTCTTTGATTACACCACTCTTTATATAATGGTCTGACCCACAATTGGGACAACTGTCTATTTTCATATATACTAATTTAGCATAAATATATCAATTTAGCAATATATTGTATTTTAAAAAGTTTTGTTGGAGCTATTCTCATATAAGCTTAAACAAACATCAGGCATTCAAAGACTTGAAATATGCTTTAGCTTCATTAATGACCTTTGGAGCCAGAATCAAGGTCGCTGTCATAGTTGGTATGGCCATTAGCGCAAATACACCGTCAATGAGATTTATCATCATATCCAGGGTTGTGGTTGCACCAATCAAAATACTTAAAACATAAAGGTAGATATAATAGTACTTGCGATGTGCTCCGAATAAAAATGCCATACACTTTGAACCGTAATACGAATATGAAAACAAGGAGCTCATGCTAAAAACTACGATGCAAAGAAGTAGACCATATACACCAAAACTGGGCATCACAGATGAAAAAGCAGAGGCCGTTAGGCTTACCCCATTATAGTTTGTAGTTTGCCATACATTAGTCACTAAAATAGCTAGAGCCGTTAAGGTACAGACCAATAGGGTATCAATAGCAGGACCGAGCATAGCTACAAGACCTTCCCGTACAGGTTTGTTCGTTTTAGCTGCACCATGGGCTAAGGGTGCTGTTCCTATCCCTGCTTCGTTTGAAAATGCACCGCGCTTAATGCCGTGCAATATCAAGGCACCAAGGACACCTCCCATAAACTTATCATCCTCAGGATAATAATTGGCCGAAAAAGCATCCGTAAAAATAAGTTTTAAGTAGTACCACAATTCGTTAAAATGGTAGCCTAAAATAATAGCAACCAACACAAAATAAAGGACCACCATGAAAGGGACTAACCTTGAAGCCACCTTTCCAATCCTGGTTATTCCTCCTATGACTACTAAGCCTGTTATCACAACTAGTAACGCTCCAATAAAAAGATTGCTAGCGAAGGTTACCTCAACTCCATGAGGGATTAATAGAATATCATTAATCGCTTGGGTTAATTGATTTACGTTAAAAACAGGCAATGCACCAATTAATCCGAATGCGCTAAAGGCAACAGCTAAAGGTTTCCATTTTTTGCCTAGACCCTCAACAATAAAATACATAGGACCTCCCTGAATGTCACCTGCACTATCTCTTCCTCGATATAGAACCGCTAAGGTTGACGTGAAAAATTTGGTATTCATGCCAATCAAAGCGCTTATCCACATCCAAAATACCGCGCCAGGACCACCAATGGCAATCGCAACTGCAACACCAGCAATATTCCCCATTCCTATGGTTGAAGACAAAGCAGTAGATAGCGCTTGGAAATGAGAAATCTCGCCTAAATCATTGGCATCGTCATATTTCCCTCTAAGAACAGCAATGGCGTGCCCTAAATACCTAAAAGGCAAAAACCTAGAGCGAATTATTAAATATGTACCACCACCAATAAGTATAATCAATAGTGGTAAACCCCAAGCTAAGGACGAAAAATTTGCCAATAAGTCATCGAGCCATTGCATATGTCTAAAGGTAGTAATCATCTACAAAATTATCTTATAGTCTGCTTCAATTCCCTAAAAAGAGTCTTATGATTTCTATTTTTATAGTAACTTATGCCTCTAAAATTCTTATTGCTATGACATCCTACCGATTCCAACAATTACTATTAGTATCCATTGTGATTTTAGCTTTTAGCTGTTCAACCAAATCTGAAGAAACAGCTACTATGCTCATTTACGGCGGCACTATTTACACGGTTGAAGATTCCAATCCAATCGTAGAGGCTGTTGCCGTTAAAGATAGCATTATTCTCTTTGCGGGAACCTTAGAAGAAGCTGAGAAGTACAAAACAAAAGAAACAGAATTAATTGATTTAGAAGGTAAAACAATGACTCCTGGGCTCATTGAGGGTCATGGTCACTTTATGGGTCTTGGCTACAATGAATTGAACTTAGACTTGCTGGGCACAAAAAGTTATCAGGATATAATAGAAGCGGTAGCAGAGCGGGTGAAATCTGCGGAACCTGGAGAATGGATAACAGGAAGAGGTTGGCACCAGAGCAAGTGGGATTCGCTTCCTAATGATATGGTTAACGGTTTTCAGACCCATCATAGATTAAGCGAAGTGTCCCCAAACAACCCAGTTTATTTGAGACATGCCAGCGGCCATGCAGGTTTTGCCAATGAGAAGGCCATGGAAATTGCTGGACTGATTTCACTTAGTAAGGACGGTATTAAATCCTACAAAGTTGAAGGTGGTGAAGTCATTGTCGACGCTGCTGGACGACCCACTGGCGTTTTTAACGAACCAGCAGCCATGAATTTAATTACCAAACATATCCCTGAGCGCACTGAGGCCAGTGACCGTATGGCGTTTGAACTTGCCGTAAATGCATGCCATAAAAACGGCATAACTTCTTTCCATGATGCAGGGATTCCTCGCGAAACGATTGAGCTTTACACCAAAATGAAGGCTGAAGATAAGCTAGATGTGAGGATTTATGCCATGTTGACGGGATGGGACAAAGAATTGCTCAACGAATGGTATGAAAAGGGCCTCATGATAGACAAAGACCATCGTTTCACCATTCGTTCCATAAAATTGAACTGCGATGGTGCCTTAGGTTCTCGCGGTGCTTGGCTCCTAGAACCTTACAGCGATAGACCAGACCATTTTGGGCATGAAACCTTGCCCATGGAATTTGTTAGGGAAACAGCCCTGAAAGGACTACAGCATGGTTTTCAAGTTTGCTCACATGCAATTGGAGACAGGGCCAACAGAGAAATTCTGGACCGTTATGAAATTGCTTTCAACGCACTACCAGAAAAAAGAAATAATCACAGGTTTCGTATTGAACATGCACAACATCTACATCCAGAAGATATTCCAAGATTTGCCGAACTAAATGTTATACCTGCGATGCAAGCTATCCATATGTCATCAGATAGACCATGGGCCATCGATAGGCTTGGCGAAAAGCGAATTAAAGAAGGTGCTTACATGTGGCAAACTTTATTGCAAAGCGGTGTTCCTATTGTAAACGGTACAGACGTTCCTGTTGAGCCTATTAATCCTATTGCGAGCTTTTATGCTAGCGTAAGTCGTAAAACGCTAAAAGGCACACCAGAAGAAGGCTATGAGCCTGAACAAAAAATGACACGTGAACAAGCCTTAAAGTCTTACACACTAGATGCTGCTTATGGTGCTTTTGAAGAAGATATCAAAGGATCCATTACTAAAGGAAAACTTGCGGATTTCACTATTTATAATCAGGATTTAATGACGGTTCCAGAGTCTGAAATTCTAAACACAACAATAGCCAAAACCATATTTAACGGAAAGGTTGTCTATTCAAATGAATAGAAAGCTATAACATTAATAATGAAGTTTCTTTTATCTTTTTTATTTACAGGCTTTATATCTGCCGTTTTAAGCGGTCAAACCTATACTTTAGAATCACCGCTAGACAATGCCGTCAGTGAAACATCTGGGCTGCTATTTATTAACAACACCCTTATTACACACAATGATTCGGCCAACAGCAACCAGCTATTTGAAATTGATTTAACAACCGGAAACGTCTCAAGGGTTGTTACGGTGATTAATGCTTCTAATGCAGATTGGGAAGATTTAACTCATGATGAAACTTATATTTACATCGGTGATTTTGGAAATTTTGATGCCACAAGAACCAATCTTAGGGTCTACCGAATAGCTAAAAGCGACTACTTTAGTTCTACAGACGTTACAGCCGATGTCATTAATTTTAGCTACAGCGAGCAAACGGATTTTTCAGTACAGGAATTTTCTACCAATTTCGATGCTGAAGCGCTTGTGCACATAGACAATAGCCTTTTCATTTTTACCAAAAATTGGGCAGACGGCAATACCAATATATATGAATTGCCCAAGACTCCAGGAACCTATAGTTTATCAATTATAGACGTTGTAAATAGCCAAGGTTTGGTCACTGGAGCAACTAAAAGTATGGACGATTCTAAAATTGTACTTTGCGGATATGATGGATTAGGCCCTTTCGTAATTGAACTTAGTAATTTTAGTTCTGGTCTGTTTTCCAATGGTACTGTAATAAAAACAACTATTGCACCTCCAACGGGTTATTCTTTTCAAACGGAAGGCATAACTCCCATTTCCACTAGCAACTATTTTGTATCGGCTGAAGCGGCTAATGGTGACCCACAAGGCCTTTATAGTATTAATCTTAGCACCTTAAGTAATGAAAAGGTGGATTATGGTCTGGTCAAGGTCTTTCCAAATCCCGCCAAAAACATTATAGAAATAAGTTCTGATAATTATTTTTCAAAGATTTACTCACTTACGGGACAATTGATAAAATCCTATGACTCCAGAGTTTTGGATATTTCTGAAATTTCCAACGGTTTTTATGTAATGAAGCTCATTGAAAAGACCAATCCGACTAACACCTTATTGCAACAACTGATTATCGCTCGATAGTTTATTTTATTTAAAAATCTTCACGAGCAATTCCTTTAACAAATCGCCTTGGGAGACGGCATTGGACCCAACACCTTTACCCTTAACATCATACTCTCTGAGTAAGGCAATAGTCGCACTGACTTTTTTCATCGGATAGTTTCGGGAAGCTGTTAAATATTCATTTACGAAATAAGGATTGATCCGTAAGGCAGATGCAACGTTTCTAGGTGATTTGTCCACCATACCATGCAAGTGCAGTAATTGGGAAAAGAAATTAAACAACAAAGCCATCGTTACTACAAATGGATTATCCTTGGGATTATCTCCAAAATACTTTGCAATTCGGTACGCTTTTAAAATGTTTCGCTCTCCAATCGCTTTGCGCAATTCAAAATTATTGTAATCCTTACTTATTCCTATATTTTCCTCAATATGCTCTGGTGTTATCTGTGTTCCTTCTGGCAGAACAATTCTTAGTTTATTAAGTTCATTATCAATTTTACTTAAGTCCGTGCCCAGAAATTCCACAAGCATTTGTGCGGCTTTTGGTGAAATATCGTAATTCTTACCAGATAAGACACGTCTTATCCAATCACCAACCTGATTTTCATAAAGTTTCTTACTCTCAAACACAACGCCAACATCGGCAAGAGCCTTGTAAAGCGCTTTGCGCTTGTCAAGTTTCTTGTATTTATAATTGAACACCAAAACCGTTGTAGGCTGAGGCTGCTTGGCATAGGAGGTTAATTTCTCAATCGTTCTGCTTAAGTCTTGAGCTTCTTTGACTATGATAACTTGGCGTTGGGCCATCATTGGAAAGCGCTTGGCATTGCTTACAACATCCTCAATGCTCACGTCCCTACCATATAATACCATTTGATTGAAGCCTTTTTCGGACTCATCCAATACCGTATCTTCTATAAATCCTGAAATCTTATCTATATAATAGGGCTCTTCACCCATTAAAAAGTAAATGGGCTTAACGTTTCCTTTCTTTATATCGTTCACT
>CAZGDG010000057.1:0-19797 GCA_964524415.1 uncultured Flavobacteriaceae bacterium | reverse complement strand
AGGCATCATAGAACTTTGTTTCGAAAATTGTATCGTTTGGAATATTTATTTCAATGCCATCATAACCTTTATCCTTCACATAGTCAATAAAGGTTTGGGGTTGATATTCTTCACTTCCCCAATATGGACATAGATATTTAATTTCCATATAGTACAGGGTTTAAAGGTGTGTTTATTACTTCACCTATTTTAGCTCCTGGACACCATGTTTCCCAATCGTTTTGCTGTCCATCATTAGAAGGTTTTTTAAGTCTCATGTCTTTATCCATATAGATGATGGTCATCACCTTACGCATCTGGTTTGTTGTATTGGCGCCTGCACGATGAAATACCCATCCTGAATGAAAGCTTATCTCACCAGCATCAAAAGGTTCTATAATGTGCTTAAAGTCTGTAACTTTTAGACGCTTTTCGATTTGAGTTTCACTATCATCACTTATAGATAGTTCTCTTCCTTCAAGAATTTCATGACTGCCTGCACTAAATTCTAGAGGCCCCATTTCTAAAGGGGTTTCTTGTAATGGAATCCATGCAGTAATGGTCTTATCCGTTGTTAGTGGCCAATAGTGTTGGTCGGCGTGCCAGGGCGTTATACCACCTCCGGCTTCCTTGAATAGTGCTTGGTCATGATACAATCGTACGCCATCAACCTGCATTAAATCTGCTGCTATCTTGGCGATTCGTTTGCTAAAAACCAATGCTTTAATTTTTTCATCTTTTGTCCAAAGATTGAATAATTGTAAAAATGCTTTTCCGTATGTTGAACGCTTTTCTAAAGGTGTATCTTCTTCGTTCAGCTCATTAACCTTTTCAGATATAATAGTATTGAAATAACTCAAAGTTTCTTTATCCAACACCTGCTTTAATTTGATGAACCGATTTTTTTGATAAAAGGCGATTTGTTCTTCAGTTAAAGCATAAGTTTTGTCCAAAATTGATTTGAAATGCATGACTAACAGATTTTATTCCACACAAAGGTAAACCCAGAATCCTGCTTAATATTTGCAAAAACTAACCAATAGTATGCATATTTAAACATAATATTGTATATTATAATATATATGTTGTTATATAATGATTAATGAAGCCCGAATTAGAACATATTGTCGTCGAAGAAAAACTGCATTCGTTTCGTTATTTTAAACTATCCGAAACAGTTTTTGTTCCGTATTGGCATTACCATCCAGAGCTAGAACTTACTTTGATCACTAAAGGAAAAGGCACAAGATTTATTGGAGATTCTATTGCTGCCTTTTCTGACTTTGACTTGGTGCTGGTTGGAAAAAATTTACCGCATCATTGGGTAAGTAGCTCAAAAATTGATAATCAGGAGGCCTATGTTTTTCAATTCAAAGCTTCGCTTTATAAAGGTTTTGCGGAATGCCAGATTTTCGATGATTTATTTGAAATTGCCAAACGCGGTATCCATTTTCATAACCCCAAAAACCAAGTAGTAGAACATATCATTTCGTTTGAAAACCTTTCGAATACGGCTAAATTAGCGAAGCTAATTGAAATTTTAGAGGAACTCTATTTAGATAAAAATTATCACCTATTGTCTTCAGAACATTACGCCAATCGTGTGAAGATTCATGGTAGTCAGAAGAAAATAACACAAACCACAAACTTTATTCTAGAGCATCTTGGTGAGCGATTAACGGTCGATAGAATGGCACAATTAACCAACATGGCACCTCAATCTTTCTGCAGGTGGTTTAAAAAATATTCAGGGCATTCATTTGTTTCCTTTTTAAATCAAAGTCGAATAGAAAAAGTTTGTTACATGTTGACTACAACTGATAAATCCATACAAGATATCGCATATAGCAGTGGTTTTGAAAGTATTAGTCATTTTAATCGAACCTTTAGAAAAATAAAAGGCTTAAATCCAAGTGATTATAGAAAGTCAAATTTGAAATTACATTAGTATCTTAAATGAAGCATGACTTATTAAGATTTTTTATTTGTCCAAAAACAATATAACTAATGGTAAAACAATCATTAAGATAGGTTTCGATTAAAATTTAAACGACTGAAAGCTGCAACTTTCGTCAATTAGGATTCCTGAAAAAACCAATTGCTAAACAACGGGTTTTTTAAACCCTTATTTTACCACTTACAATGTTTACAAAACTGCAATACATGAAATTATCCTGTTCCCTTCAATCCACCGGAAATGGCATTTACTAACAACAATAACCTTAATAAATAGGTTTCGCTCAATTCTGGATTGGTGTCTCTAATCTCTCGCCATTTTATCAGGTATTCAATCTGAATATCGTGAAGCCTATTCAAGGCCTCTGTTCTCAGATGGATATTATCTAGTTTTGTGACCCTTCGTTTACTTCTTGATCCTTTGAGTAAGTCTTCTACGCTTTCCAGAGAAGAATCGTAATCGTTAGATATTAAGTCCATGAGTTCTGCTCTAACCTTGTCATCTTCGAATAATTTTGCAAACCTCATCATAATAGCTCTGTCAGAATCCAAAAGGTTGGATTCAATTTGGATCAATGCATATTTCAGGAAATACCAGTCGTTAGATAATTGCTGAAGGCGTTTAAAATCTTTAGGATGCTCTTTTCTATATTCGCTTAAAGCAGTCCCAAGACCAAACCATCCGCTGATATTGAAACGCGATTGGTTCCAGCTGAAAACCCAAGGGATAGAGCGCAGGTCCTCTAATGACCGTTGCCCCGTGCGCCGTGCTGGTCTAGAGCCTATTTTGCTCTGCTCCAAAACATCTATGGGTGTCGCCTTGGAATAGAATTCTATAAATTTTGGATGGTCCAATAATTGTCTATAGGTCTTTCTGGCCAAAACAACCAAGTTGTCCATCATTGTATAGAGTTGCTCATCTTTAGAAGGATTTGCTGGTATCATGGCCTGACGTGCTGTTCCCGCCACAAACATCTCTAGATTATAAGTGGCTGTGATGAGGTTGGCAAACTGGTTGGCAATGGTTTCGCCTTGTATGGTCATTTTAATTTTTCCACTCATAGAACCTGGCGGCATACTGTCTAAAAAGCGATGGATTTTACCACCACCGCGACTTATAGTACCACCACGGCCATGGAAAAAACATAGTTTTACACCAAGTTCCGTAGCTGTTTTTGTAAGGTTTTCTTCAGCTTTGTAAATGTTCCAGCGACTAGTTAAAATACCACCATCCTTGTTGCTATCACTATAGCCTAACATCACTTCTTGGATGAATCCTTCTGAGCCTTTTCGCTGCTCCTTCATCACTGGATGATTTAAAAAGGCGCTTAATATTTCTGGACCTGCCATAAGGTCGTCGATGGTTTCTAACAAGGGCACAACAGGCAATTTAGCATCTCTAAGCCCAACTTCACGTAATAGAATAAAGACCAACAGTAGATCGCTGAGGCTTCTGGTCATACTAACAATAATGGAACCTATTCCTTCTTTGCCATAGCCATCTATATAGGATTTAACTTCCGTCAAATAGCCTAGGACATTATCAGCTTCAGTACCACATGAGGTGCCTGCTACCAGAAATGGACGATTACTATTAAGTTCTTCATTTAAAAAAGCCAAACGCTGCTCTTCGCTCCAACTCCCATAATCATAGTCTTTGCGACCAGAGGCTTTTAATATTTGGCTTATAGCTTTTTCGTGATAGGCACTATTGTTTCTAATATCCAGCTTTGCCAAGTGAAACCCAAAGCAATCAACAAGTCGCTCTAGAGGGAACAGGTATTGTTTAGCTAGACGTTTAGCGTCAATGTCAATGAGGGTTGTTCTTAGTAATTTTAGTTCGGTTGATAAATCTTTAGCCGTTTCAAAATAACCTTTTTCGCCCAAGCTATGATTATCGGTAATGGTATTGTCTAAGCGTAGCAATAATAAGTTTATAAATTGTCGTAAAGGCTCTGAAGGATTACGTTCTATGGCTTTTTCGCCAGCAACTCCAAAAAGTGAACCCATCTCTTTTATATGAGCCAAAAATGGTTTTGGGAGTTCGTTACGATAGCTCGAAACACTAAGCTTTGCACCTAAATCTAAAAGTTGTGCCTTAATCATGTTTAGGGCAGCACTACGGTGTATTTTTAAGGTGCTGGCTGTGAATTCTGGTGTAACAAAAGGGTGGCCATCGCGGTCGCCACCAACCCAACTGCCAAAGGTTATTCGCGGAAAATCTTCTGGCCATTCTAAGGCGTTCTTTGAAAAACCAGTGCTTTCCCATGCATTTTGCAGTCTTTTGTCTGCTAAGCTCAAGGCTTTTGGGTACACATTTTGAAAATAGTGCATGAGGTTGTTGCGTTCATCTTCAAGACGTGGTTTTTGAAGATAAATCTCTCCAGTTCGCCACCAGCGCTCCATGATAGCAATGATATCTTTTTTTAAGGTATTCTGCTCAGAGGGCGTCCAGTTAGGATTCTCTTTTTTCACCAACATTAAATACAATTCCCTGTGAATTTCCAAGACTGTCAAACGCTTGGCTTCTGTTGGGTGCGCTGTAAGCACAGGAATGACATTGACCTGTCTTAATTTACTAAGGATTTCTTCTTCGGCGATACCCTGATTTTTCCATTGGTGCAAGGTTTCGCCCCAAGACCCTCTTATGGCTTCAATACCAAAATGAGTTTCTGTCTTTCTTCGGTATTGTGCGGCAGCATTCTCTTCTGCCAAATTCAATAACTCAAAACAAATACCAATGGCTTGTGTAATACGCTCACTCGGTATATCGGTTGCTTTACCGGTCGTTTCGGTTCCAAAAGGAAGGCTTTCGGCCAGCTCCTTTTCACCAACGGACTCTAGCATTTCCTTAAATAAGGCAATCAAATAGTTGAAATCGGCTTTTATTTTTTCTTGGCCTTTTTTCTGAAGTGTTTCTTTTGTCATTGTTTTGGTCTTGGCGTTTTAGTTTAAAATGCTCGTGCCATGTCCAGGCACTTACACCTTTAAATATAATGGTTTTAGTTAATTCGTTTATAAAATAAAGGTTAACAATTTGATTTGAAAATTTAATTTAGGTTTTGATGTTTTTATAAAAATTTACGGTCAATATGCTACATAAAGCAGCCTAATTGCAATATGTCAATTAGGCTGCTATGATTTAGATTTAGTTAGTATTTGAATGACTGTTCAGGCTTATGTTTGACCATTACTGTAAGGCAAAATTCTCTGTCATGCTTCTATCTATTTCTTCTGAAGGTCTTCTTATGATTCGTTTTTTGTTGAAAACCAATAACGGTATTGAAATGTCGTACTCCATGGTCTTAACCAAGTCCTTGTGTAGCAATTTTTCAATAAAGGATTCGCGTTGCCGCTCCATCATAACCAGAACCTCAGGGTGGTCTTTTTCTATGAACTGCCTTAAGCCAGTTTCCACATCTTCAGCACGTTTTGAAGAGAATACTATATTGGTATACGGAATACGCAAACTCACCATGGATTTAAACCATTCCATTTTCCTATCGTGATAATCCACTCCCTTTCTAGGAATATGCACAATTTCTATCTGGGCATTGAAAGGTTCCGCCAATTCCACCAACCTTTCAAGGGCATGTAGGTCTGATTCTTCAAAGTCTGTTGCATAGAGCAAATTAGACCAATCCTCATAAAGCGCATAATCTGGTAAGATAAGCAGAGGCGCATGTAAGCTTGACATTAATTCATTGGCGATATTCGCTGTAAAAATACCACGTAGTGAGTATGGGTCTTTTATTCCAACAATGACTAAGTCTGCATTAATTTTGGATGCTGTTTTTATAATGGCTTCTGCGATCGAATCCGATTTTATGGCGTGATAGGTCATTTGTAAGTACCCTTCTTCTTTTTTTAGATATTTTTGGCAGTAGGCTTTAAGAATATTGTGCTGTTCTTCTTCAAAGTTTTTTTGAAGCACACCTCTGGACCGCACTGTAGTCGTTACTATAGGCATTAAATCGTAAACATGGACCGCGTGAAATTCGGCATTCATTGCTTTACTCAACCTATAAGCATATTTAAGTTCAGGCACTGATTTTTTTGCACAATCGGTGGCATAAAGAATTGTTTTCATGAGAAATAGGTTTATTTAGCTACAAAATTAGACTTAGGCTTTTATTATTTCAATGATATTTATCATTCTACAACAATAATTAGGGTATAATCGATAATAAAAGTTGTTAATATCACTGATAATTCTAACAAGGTTTATTTTAAATTTAAGTACCTTTTCTTGGCCTTGCCAGAAGTTTTCTTTTTGATAAGAGTCATACCTTATATGGTTTAATGATTTCATTAAGCCTTTCCTTGTGTTGATAAACATCTACACTAATTAATATGTAGTTAACAAGTCAAAACGGTAGAAATTACTAGTATGAGTAACGTAATAATTAATTTGATTAATAGCTTCACAACACTTTATTTTTAGTTTAATTCTAAAATTAAATTCTAATAAAATATAGTACAATGATCTTGGTCAGCTAGAGCATTTTGTGCTATTAAGTCTAACCTGATTTCTGTATTGTAAAGGCCTAATTATTTAAACAGTGCCACCGAGCCGTTTAATAGATTGAATTATGACTAATGAGCTCATACCAAATACCCAAACCGTTATAAACTGCTCATATGATAATGGAACTAATGAAAGTACAGTTTGTAAAATAGTTATGTGATAGGCTATAAAAATGATAAGCAAGGAAAGGCCAATCGCAATCCAGATCCATGGATTGCTTGTTACCTCATTTTTAAAAAATGAAAATTGACGGTGTGGCATATTAAAAACGTTGACCAATTGGGCTAAAATCAATGTATAGAATGCCATATTATTTACAACTTCATACTGCCAGGATTTTATAAGGTGTCCGTAAATGGTAACACCAAGAACTACTCCTGTAATTGATAAGCCATAAACAAAGGTTGAAACCCATAGTTTTTTAGGGATTATAGGTTCATCAGGAGAACGTGGCGGTTGTTCCATTATTCTTGAGTCACCTTTACCCATGCCTAAGGCCAAGGCAGGAAAGACATCCGTTACTAAATTGAGAAATAGGATTTGTAGTGGCAGCAATGGCAACGGTAATTTTGATAATGAAGCCAAGGAAACCGCAATGATTTCAGCTAGATTACAGGACAAGAGATAAACTACAAAGTGTCTTATATTTTCATAAATGGTGCGGCCTTGACGAATGGCCAACTCTGTTGAGGTGAATTTGTCATCTATAAGTATTACGTCCGATACCTCCTTGGCAGCTTGTGTCCCTCGGATGCCCATAGCAATACCAATATCGGCTTTTTTCAAGGCAGGTGCATCATTTACGCCATCTCCAATCATGCCAACAATTGCATTATGCTTTTGATAAAACTTAACCAGCTCTAGCTTTTGGCTTGGAACCATCCTAGCAAAAACTGTGGCATTCAAAATGGTATTTTCCAATTCCTTGGTCTTATGTTTTAAACCTTTTAAATCAGAACCGCGAACCACACTATTCGCACTGTCATATTTAGCGATCAACCCAACTTCTTCAGCAATCTTGCGAGCCGTGTCAGGATGGTCGCCCGTAATCATTACAACTTTTATTCCTGCATTTTTATACGTTCTAATAGCATCACCTACGTCTTGGCGTGGAGGATCTAGAAAGCCTACACAGCCTATAAAAATAAGATCTTTAAAAATCTCATCTTTGTATGGTTCTCTGTCGGTTTCTCGATACGCAAAAGCCAACAATCGCAATCCGGTTGAGGCAAGTTTATTAATTTTTTGAAACCACTCGTCGTGATTATTAAGACGTTTAATGCCGTCGGTTGATTGGATATATTGGCAGGAATCCAATACCTGTTCAATGGCACCTTTAACACAAACTAAATGTTTATTGTTGAATTGATTTACGGTGACCATTATTTTGGTATCGGTATCAAAAGGAATCTCTGAAAGTTTCGGATATTTTTTTTGTATCTCGATAGGATCGTATGCCATGTGTCTTGCAAAATCCACAAGAGCATTTTCGATAGAATCACCTTTGGATGCACCTTCTGCTAGATTAAAATTATTGCACAATACGGCAACACGCATTAGGTTTTTAAAAGCTTCATTTTTTTTAATGTGACTCCTTTGGTTTGTAAGGTCATCAATAGTCCATTCATGGTCTTGTATAACCACATGGTGAACGCTCATTTTGTCTTCGGTAAGAGTTCCTGTTTTATCGGTACATACAATAGTTGTTTCGCCTAGAGTTTGCACAGCTTCTAATTTCTTGATAATAACCTTTTGTTTTGAAAGCCTTACCATTCCCCTGGCTAAAGCTATTGTAGCTACAATCGGTAACCCTTCAGGTATTGCCGCTACAGCAAGAGCAATACTAATTTTAACCATAAGGAATAAGTCCCTTCCTTGAAAATAGCCGCTTACAGTAATAATAATGGCTAGAATCAGAGTAAAAATTATAAGCCATCGACTTAGCTTATTGAGACGTTTTTCTAAGGGTGAACGTACTTTTTTTGCTCTCTGTGTTAATCGATGGATTTCTCCTATTTCAGTATGGATTCCTGTGGCGGTAACAAGCGCTTTTCCATAACCTCTTGCTACGATAGTTCCACTAAACAGCATGTTCTTGCGCTCTGCAAGACTAGTGTTTTGAGGAGTAACACCCTCCTGTTTTTCTATTTGATTACTTTCACCAGTTAAAACAGCTTCTTTAGTTGCCAAACCTTTTTGTTCTAAGATTCTCGCATCAGCAGGAACCACGTCGCCAGATTGAAGTGCTATAATATCACCAGGAACTAAGTAGCGTGCTTTTAATGATTTAAATTTCCCGTCCCTTAGTGTATTGGCTACGGTTTGTGCAATTTTTTGTAAGGCTTCAACTGAACGTACCGCTTGAAGTTCCATAAAGAACCCGATTAGTGCTGTAAGTAAGATAACAGCAAGAACAGCAAACCCTTCCATCCATTCCTGAAAGAAAAACGCTAATACCATCGCAATGGCCAAAACATAAATAATAGGATCTAAAAACTGCGCTAAAGCAATACGCCATGCACTTTTGGAGCGTTCCTGAGTCAATTTGTTTTCACCATGGCTTGCGCGTCTTTTTTTAGCTTCAGAAGTTGATAATCCTGTATATGGATTTACATTCAATTTTTGAACAAGTTCTTCAGTTGGTATGGCATGAGGATTTTGTACCATCTTAAAAGTTTTGGCTGCGTTTTCTGAGACTCATTAATAAATTTACGTTTTAGATATAGTTTTTTTTGACCTTGATATTCAGGTCAAACGTTGCAATGCTAAATGAAACGAAAAAAACTAATCTCTGAAATGATAGTTGTCAATTTTTAACTATATAGAGGTATGTTTACTTGGTGAGTTCTATTATAGTTATTTCTGGGCGCATGCCTAATCTGCCAGGAAACCCTAGCCAGCCAAGCCCACGATTAACGTAAAGATATTGGTTGCCATTTTTATAAAGGCCAGCCCACTCCTTAAACTTATATTTTATAGGACTCCATTGTTTATTGGCTATTGTGATTCCGGCTTGCATGCCGTGAGTATGGCCAGATAAGGTAAGGGCTATGTTAGTAACTTTAGTGACTTCGGCCTGCCAGTGCGTAGGATCGTGGGACAATAATATTTTGAATGTTTCAGGGTTTATGTCCTTGATGGCCTTTTCTAGATTTCCATATTGCTTAAAAGGTGGTTTGCCCCAATTCTCTACTCCAACAATTGCAATATTTACATCATCCTTTTCGATTAATTGAAATTCATTCAAAAGCAGTGTGAAATCAATTTTTGAGAAAAAGGCTTTAATGGCTTCAAAGTTTTCGATTTTTTTTGATTCTGATTCCCACTCACTATAGTCGCCATAGTCGTGATTACCTAAAACAGCATATTTACCCTTTTTGGCTTTGAGTTTAGAAAATACCTTATCCCAGCCGTTCAATTCCCAAGCATAGTTATTAACTAAGTCACCTGTAAAAACAATAATATCAGGATCTTCTTCATTTATAAGTTCTACAGCGCGCTCTAAGATTTTGTAGCGGTAATTGAAATTACCCAAATGTAGGTCCGAAAGATGCACTATCTTCAAGTTGTCAAATGCCTCTGGTAACTTTTGAAATGCAACGGTATGGCGATATATTTTAAAATTATACTTTGCCTTGGATATGGCATAAATAATAATGACAAAGGGCAATAATCCCGAAAACAGACCCACAATCGGAATTACAAGTAAGGATTCTTTATCCGAAAACACAAAATTGGCAAAGTATAAGGTTGAAATAACCACTACAAAAATGAACTTTGGTATTAAGGAAGAAATGACCAAACCGTAAAGCCTGGAAATAAACAGATGCTTACGCATAGGATGAATAGCGTTGAGTCTAAGCTTTAAAACTATAATACCAATCACAAGTCCAGAGGTAAATAACCAAAAGACAATATTGATGCTTAATTTTAAAAACTCACTGCCAAACAGCTGCGTTATAGATTGTAGCCAATAAAACGCAGCAGTATCAATAAGTATTAGGGCAAAGCATAATAATAAAATGGTAAAAAAAGAGTAGCTACGCATTACCTTTTGTCTTTATGTTTCATGAGTTTTGTGCGGCGTTTATCCCTTAGAGCGTTATATATTCCTTTAACGTCGGATACCCAATGGTCATACAAAAATATTAAGATAATCTCTTCAATAGTTTCTAGTATACCAAGACCGATCATAACATAAAAAAGAGTAAGGTCTGGAGCAAAGAATAAGGAGGCTAAAATAAATATGGATTGAACTATGGCCGATAATTTTGCCAAATAGGTATGAAAAGCTGTTGCCTTAGCATACTTGTAATACGCAAGCAACATCTGTGCTAAGTAGGGGATAAATGCAATTATTATAATCCATAAGTTGGTTGTAATAAATGCGGTTTCAAAGCTATATAGGCCTATTAATCCTACAATAAGCGTAACTTGGTCGCCGAGGGAATCGAGTTGAGAGCCTCTAGGGCTACTGATGTTTAACTTACGAGCTAGAAAACCATCAACGGCATCCGTACAATAACTTATTAGTAAAAACCAACTGAACCACTCTCTATATCCAAACCAAATGAGTACAAGTAGAAATGGTGCTGCAACCAATCGGTAAAACGAAAACCAGTCAGCAATGTTATAATTTTTAAAGGTCAGCATAAATCTCTCATTTGAATAAATATATTGGTAATACCAGTAGTTTCAAATGACAACTATCAGCTGAAAAAAGTAGTAGGATAGAAGTGCCTAATCCCGGACCTTAAAAACCTTTTCTAAAATAGTATCCATAAGGCACCATTTTGTTAGGGACGATTGGAGTAGATTGGCACCCACAAAGGCTGTAAACCATAACCAATTGATGTTAACGTAAATAGCCAATAACAAACTTATTAGAATAAACGTTCCGGCTATGCCTCTTACAATTCTATTTTTCATAAACTTATTTCTTTAAATATATTTTTCTATAGGAACAACGATACCTCTTATAGGGTTAGATGTAGATTGTTTTGAATTAAATTCTGCAATAAGATGAAATAACCTATCGATTTGTTCTTCCTCGGTAAAGGAAAAGAACATTTGTGATTCGTTTCCTCCTTTGATACTAGGAAACCAGCTCGAAGTGGCTAAAATACTCGGTGTGTTTTTATAGCCATCTATTTCCGATGCGCTAAAACTTTCAATGTCTGCCTTTTTAAACAGTTTTAAAACATCATCTTGAAATTCTTCTACAGATGTTACAATAACGAGTTTCATATTAGTTATGGTTTTTGCGTTCAATCATATAATAAACAAGAGGGACTACTAATAAAGTTAAAACAGTAGATACTATAGTTCCGCCCATAAGTGAGATAGCCAAACCTTGGAAAATGGGGTCAAATAGAATCACAAATGCTCCAATGACCACGGTACCAGCCGTTAGTAAAATAGGCGTGGTCCTTACGGCTCCAGCCTCAATTACGGCCTGCTTCAATGATATACCGTCTTCAAGCCGTAAATTCACAAAATCGATAAGTAATACCGAATTACGAACCATAATTCCGGCAAGGGCTATCATTCCTATGAATGAGGTCGCCGTAAAGAAGGCATCTAAGAGCCAGTGGCCTAAAACTATTCCAATTAATGAAAGTGGTATGGCCACCATCATAACTACGGGAGCTTTAAAGTTCTGGAACCAACCTACAATTAAGATGTAAATGATAATAATGACACCCAGGAATGCAATACCCAAATCCCTAAACACCTCTAAAGTAATTTGCCATTCGCCATCCCATTTTACGGTATAGTCGTCTTCAAACTCAGGCTGATTGATGTACAGCTCATTCATGGCATATCCTTTTGGCAATTCAATTGATTTGAGTTTTTCGGTCATACCTAGAATGGCGTAAACAGGACTTTCCAATTCACCAGCCATATCCGCTAGTACATAAACCACACGTTTTTGGTTCTTTCTATAAATACTTTTAGCCTTTGTATCCTTCTTAACCTCAACTAAATCTGTAATTGGAATGAGCATACCTTGTTGCGACTTTATTTGTAAAGCGCTTATACTCCCAACGGTTGATTTTTCTGCATCTTCCAAAGCTAGAACTAATCCTACTTGGTTAGAGGCGTCTTCGTCATATAAATGTGTTATGGCACGATTGGAAAGTGCTAAGTTAAGCGTATGTGTAATTTGTTGTGGTGTTATACCATAGAGCATCGCTTTTTCTTTGTTTATTACGAAATTAAATTCGGGCTGATCAGCTTCTACCATCCAATCGATGTCCACCACATCTGGCGTGCGCTGTAAAATGGTTTTAACAGAATCTGCAATGCGAATTTGGTCTTCATAATTAGGGCCATACACTTCACCAACGATTGTAGATAATACAGGAGGTCCTGGCGGTACTTCAACAATTTTTACATTGGCATTGTATTTCTTGGCTATTGCCTGTATATCTGGGCGTAATAATTTTGCTATATCGTGGCTTTGAGCGCTGCGGTCATGCTTATCGGTAAGGTTCACTTGGATATCTGCCATATTGCTACCACCTCGTAAATCATAGTGCCTAACTAAACCATTAAAGGTTATTGGAGCAGAAGTGCCTACATAACTTTGATAATTTACAACTTCAGGTCGTTGCGCCAGGTATTGTCCTATTTCTTTCGCGACGACAGCAGTACGCTCAAGAGTTGTTCCTTCTGGCATATCAATAACAACTTGGAATTCGTTCTTATTGTCAAATGGAAGCATTTTTACCGCCACAGTTTTCGTAAAGAATAAACCTACTGAGCCTAACAATAGGATAAAGGTGATTCCCAGAAATGCCCATCGTTTCGTCTTATTCTCAATAAGCGGTGTTTCAAATTTTGAGTAGACCTTATAGATAAACGTATCTGTAATTCCGGCAGTTTCATCCTTATCTGCAGCTTTAGCTTTTTTATCTTTTTCCCTTAGGAAAATGTAACCCAAATAAGGTGTTATGGTTAGGGCTACGAACAAGGAAAGAATCATGGCAATAGACGCACCTATAGGCATAGGGCTCATGTATGGCCCCATTAAACCTGAAACAAAGGCCATTGGTAATACAGAAGCAATAACCGTAAATGTGGCCAAAATAGTAGGGTTTCCTACTTCGTTAATGGCATATAGCGCTGCTTGCTTAAAAGGAAGGCGTTTCATTTTGAAATGCCTATGCATATTTTCTGCAATGATAATGGAATCATCTACCACAATTCCTGTTACAAAAACTAAGGCAAATAATGTTATTCTGTTTAACGTATAGTCTAAGAGATAATAGCTTAGCAACGTTAGCGCAAAGGTAATAGGTACTGATAGAAACACGACGAGGCCACCGCGCCAACCCATAGCTAGCATCACTACAATAGTAACGGCAATAATCGCTCCGATTAGGTGCATCAAAAGTTCCGAAACTTTTTGGGATGCGGTTTCTCCATAATTTCTGGTGATTTCAACCTGGACATCATCTGGAATTAATGTCGTTCTAAGATGTTCTACTTTGTCAATGATAATATCAGAGATCTTCATAGCGTCAGCACCTTTTCTTTTAGCAACCGAAATGGTTACAGCTGGATATTCAGATCGGTATTTTTCAATTTTAGAACTGGCAGCACCAAACCCAAGGTTTACATAATTCTTTGGTATCTCTGGCCCATCAGTAACCGTTGCGACTTGGTTGAGGTATATAGGTTGATTTTTTAATACACCTACAACGAGGTTTTCAACATCGGCTTTGGTCTTTAAAAATTCGCCCGTCTTTACCAGAAACTCTTCATCATTTCTATTAAAGCTACCTGAACTTAGTTGCTGGTTGTTGGCCTTAATCATTTGCGCAACGCCTAGCATGTCCAATCCGCTGCTAGCTAGCTTATTTTTATCTATGGTAACACGCAATTCTCTGCTTCTGCCACCAATTTTATGTGTTTGGGCAACATCATTTACTTTTTCAATTTCGTCCGTAAGTTCTTGGGCAATTTGTCTTAATTGGAAATCGTCGTAGGTTTCGCTCCATAACGTTAGTCCTAACATAGGAACATCATCAATAGCACGAGACTTTACCAAAGGCATGGTAACACCTTGAGGCATAATATCCATGTGTTTATTGATTTCGTTATAAAGCTTTACCAGAGATCGTTCTATGTCTTCACCAACATAAAATTGTACGATCACCATTCCTTGCTCTTGCATGGATGTTGAATACACATATTCTACACCTTTGATGTTGGATAAAAGTTTTTCTAGTGGTTTGATAACCCTAGATTCAACCTCTGTTGGACTTGCTCCAGGATAACCAACAAAAATGTCGGCCATAGGAACATCTATCTGTGGTTCTTCTTCTCTTGGAATAAGAAATGAGCTGTACACTCCAATAATCATAAAGACAATCATTAGGAGTACAGTGAGCTTTGAATTAATAAAGCCCTTGGCAATTTTTCCTGCTAAACCTTCCTTCATTTGTCTTCTGTTTATTGAATGTTAAGATTGGCACCGTTATAGAGCTTCTCATCTGATTTTACGATATAAATTTCACCAGGCGCTAACCCGGATAAAACTTCTACGTTACTTCCTATGTTATTACCTATGCGCAACCATCTTAATACGGCTGTGTTCTGTTGGCTCACGGTGTATATTCCTGTTAATTGGCCATTATAAATCAACGCTTCCCTAGGTATTGTTATACTTGTAGATGACATTGAATCTCTAGTATTTATTTGAGGGAATGTTATAGAGGCAAACATTCCAGATCGTATATTCTCACTAGGGTTTACCAGATTTAATGTTGCTATATATTGCCCACCAGATAAGGCGGAAGAAGAACTTATCTCTTTAACTTGTCCTTTAAAAGAACTTCCTATTGATGCTATGGAAATATTTACTTCCATTCCTGTTTTTATGTTGGCAATGGTACTTTCGGGAATTTTTGCCTTGACCTCGAAATTATTGGGCGATTCTACTAATAATAGAGGCATTCCTGGATTGGCTAAGGCACCAATTTCTATAAACTTTGAAGCAACAATACCATTGAATGGAGCCCTAATATTTGTGTAGGCAAATTGCGCATCGATTTCGTTTTTCATTTCTTCTGCCGATTGTAGCCGCGCTTTTGCCATATTGAATCGCGCTGTGATATCATCTAGCTCCTTTTGGGAGGCACTATTCTTTTCAAAAAGAGACTTAAATCGGTCATAATCTTTTTTTGCATTATTGAATGCCGCAGTGGCTTCAAGTATTCCAGCTTTAACTTGCGCTCTTTTTGCTGTTAAATCGCTGCTGTTAAGAGAGATTAATAATTGTCCTTTTGACACTTCATCTCCAACCTTTACGTGTATTTGGTCTACATAACCCATAATCCTTGTGCTTAAGGTGGCGCTGTTAACGGCTTCAATGGTACCGCTTACAACTAAGGCATTTTGTTCATCGTTGGCCACAACTTTTGCAACTTCTACGTTAATGGGCTCAGAGGTATTCTCTACAGCTGAAGGGGAGTCACTCTTACATCCTAAAAAGAGAACGGCAGCAGTGAGGCTAAAAATATGGTATATAAAGTTTGTTTTCATTTTTATAAAGTAGTTAAATAGTTTAGATATGCTTTTGTGCTGTTGTATTCGTATACGGTTTGGTAATATTCAAGTTGTTTTTGTGCAAATAGGGTTTCTACCATCAAAACATCTGATGTTTTCTCAAGCCCTTCCTTAAATCTATCTGTCCTAATGCGGAGTGCTTCTTCAGATTGTTTTAAGGCTAATTCTGTAAGTGCTACTTTGTTCTTTGCATCTTCAAGCAGACGTTTTGTCTTGTTTAGTTCAAGTTGACTTTGAGAGAGGTATTGCTCGTATTCCAATTTGGATTTCTCGTAGGTGGCACGTGATGTTTTAGATTTTCCAAAGCGCTGGGTACCATTTAAAATATTCCATTTTAATTCGGCACCAATGAGGTATCCGTTGGCACCAAACTGAAACAAATTATCGTCGAATAATTGATAATTACCAAAGGCATTTAGCGTAGGTAAAAAACTCATCTTATCTGATTTGTAGACCGATTCCTGAGCCTCCATAACCAAAGACATGGCTTTAATATCTGAACGATTTTCTGAAAGTTGACTTTGTTCATTTTTTAGCGACATGTCATTAAGTTGCAAACTGTCTGCAGGTTTTAATATAACATCACCACTATCATTCATTAAAAAGGATAAATAGTTAGAAGCGTTTTTTACATTGCTTCGTGCTTTTTGAAGTTGATTTTTTACTTCTGATACACGCACTTCCACTTGAAGCACATCAGCACGTTGCAACAAGCCTTGCTCGTAACTGTCATTTGCCAGTTTGTAGTTGGCTTCTGCCGTTTTTAAAGCTTTCTCAAAGACATCTACAGCCTTATAGGCCAATTGCAGTTGCATGTAAGCTTTATTCACTTCAAATGCCATATACTCTTTAACGCGTTCTGTTTGTAGCGACATGGCTTCCATTTTGTTTTTTGCCGCTTTTCTTTGGTAGAAGCCATCCATGTTGATCAATGGTTGTTGAAACTCAAACGTCGTAGCAAAGTTTTGGGTTTGGTCTGGATTGTTGAGCAAATCGGGATTAAAGTCGGCTTGCGTAAGAATCTCCTGATTTAGTTTAGACCCAAATGCCATCAACGGATTAGTAGTGGCAAAACCAGAATGCGATACGGATATATTAGGAAGGAAAACAGCATTGGTTTGCTTGTATTCACCTTTAGCCTCATTAAATGCCTCAATGGATATCTTTATACTTTGGTTTTGTTCCAAGGCTTGGTCTAAAACCTCTGCTCTAGAAACTTCCTTAAGGTCTTGTGCCTGCACTGCAGTAAGAAGACCAAAAACGGTTAAACTGATTTTATAAAGAGCTTTTATCATTTTTAATTAATTTGAGTCAAAATTACGTTACGGTAATAGGAATGTTAGTAACTAATGTTACTTGCCGTCCGCTTCCTTTTTTAATAGGTTCAATGTCTGGTTTTATAAAAAATGGGAAAAGAATCATAACCGCGCAAAGGGTTATAAAAACCAATACCACGGCTTTTTTGATAAGCGGTTCTTTAATTATTTTGTTATAAACATTGGTAATGACCTTCCAATGCACAATGATATGCAGTACTAACAACCCCAACAGTACAAATCCCAAAATGAGATGTAACATGCCCCATTCATGTCTGTCCATACCAAGCCAAAATAGTTCCGTAGGGCCACCATAAATGGCCCAGCGCTCTTGTCCTGGAATAAGCGTATATTTTATTAAAAACCCAATACCAATAATGGCAGACATACAAAGGGCCATAACTGTATTTATGGTAAAATTAAAAACGGATTTTCGCATGGCTTTTTCAGATCTTTTCATTGGTATTCAGTATGGTTTTAATGACAAACAAAAGTATTTGCCAATTATAAATACTACAATGACATTCATCATATAGGAACTCATAGCACATAAAAAAAGCACTCAATTTAATGACTGCTTTTATTCACCATTCACTGAAAAAATCACATTAAAAGTATTATTACATGGCCTTAATTTTTTAAAACCTATAATATATACCTGCAATAAAATAAAACGTATTATCCAAATCCTCTTTTATCAAGGCATTATCAACAAGAAGTACAGCTTCATTTTGAGGAATTACAAAAGTTGGGATAAAAACGGCATAATAGGATTTATAGGTGTACCATATGGGTAAACTAAACTCTATAGACATAAGATTGAATTGATCACTTTCGTTGAGCACAATAGATGTGGGTTGTAGAGTGTCTGAAGGTGCTTGCCCTTGCCCAGAACTTTGGCCTCTACCATTGCCAAATCGGTTATTCACAAAGTACTGCTCGTAAAAATTTTGTGTGCCAAAGTAAATTCCGATTGCAGGTGAAAATTGAAATTTTTCGTTGGTTGTGATAAAATCATGTCTTACCTCTGAGGATAAAAAGAAATCAGTACTGCTATCACTATTAAAATAAGAGCTAGCGGATATTCCTGAGGTAATGATGTCAAAATCGTATTCTAAAAGTGCCGTTATATCGGACCCAACTTCAGAAATCACATTGTAACTGTCCTGATTGAAAAAATAGGCGGTAAAGGAAATATCGCCATCAAGTTTTCTGATGTTAAAATCGAATCCGCCAGATAACAAGAATAAATCGACTCGACCCTCATTGGCTTTTGTAAGGTATGATAATGAGCCACTAGCGTAAAACCCAGATTTATGATGATATAGAAGCGTTGGGTAAATGTAGGGTGCAGAAATAGAATCTTTTCGTCCCATAAATACGGCATCGCTTATGTAACTTAAACTAAAGTAAACATAGGACGAATCATTGATTTTACCAGTTTGTTCGTTTAGAGGGGTACTTTGACTGTGAATGAAATTACAAAATAAAATGGCTAGTACGCCAAATGTCAATTTGTGGTTTAGAATCGTCATTATATTAAGTTTGAAACCAAAAAAGGGCTTTTAATTTTAAAAAACCCTTTTTTACATAGACATGAATCACCCTTTTTTATTCATTTTATTTTTGGCTTTAGGTTTTTTATGAGCCTTTGGCTTCATGCCCATTTTCTTCATATTCATTTTACGATGTTGATAGCTGTTTTTAAACATTTCACCTTCCATATTAAGACATTCGCCATCTTTCAATTTTAATTGTTTGCGATTTCTTGTTAGGTAGGTGCCATCAGGGTTTACAGTAATTCCGTTCCCAAGGTTGAGGTTTTCTTGTAGTCTGTTTTGAAACTGATTTCTAATTTGTAATAGTTCACCATCAACCATCATATAATGAACTCTGTTTTGGTTTCTTTTCTGTGCTTGCTCTTGTGATAAGCCTTTGTTTTCTTGTTGTACTTTATATCTATACTGGTATTCATTACGGTACTTTACACCATCCATATCCAAACATTCACCATCTCGAAGCTTTAATTGCTTACGGTTTCTAGTTTGGTAAGTTCCATCAGGATTTACTACCGTACCATCATTTAAGGTAACCTTATCTCTTAAGCGTACTTGATCACGGTCTCTAATTTGTAGAACACTGCCATCTACTAACATTAAGCGATCTTGATTTTGGACTCTATCCTGATTTTTATCCTGGGCTATCATAGCTGTTGTTCCGAAAACAACAAATACTATTATTAAAATTGCCTTTTTCATTTTCTTACATTTAAATTAATACTGTCATAAATGTATTGTTATGGTACAGTCCATAAAATGACCTAGGTCATTATTAGTCATTTATAAAGACAAATGTAACCTTGGTTGTTAATGAAAAAGGCACCCTAGAAAGGGTGCCTTAAACTACTAACCAAAAAAATCTAACTAATCATGAATAGGTAAA
>CAZGDG010000056.1:0-20926 GCA_964524415.1 uncultured Flavobacteriaceae bacterium | reverse complement strand
TCAATTAGTTTTAAATGTAAGTTGGAATTGGATTTTCTTTAGTAAACATCTAATCACGCTCGCATTAGTGGTAATCGTGCTACTAACATTGGTGATACTCTATTACTTTATCACTTTCAGAAATGATAGACTTAAATATGCCAAATATCTCCTACTGCCCTATTTAATTTGGTTGTGCATTGCAACTTCCTTAAATGGATATGTAGTTTTTAACAACTAATAACGTTCAATATTGAAAATATATACCCTGCACAAAACTCAAAAGTTACCCATTTCCCTAGATGAGGCATGGGCATTTTTATGCAATCCAGAAAATTTGGGTAAATTAACGCCTCCAGAAATGCATATGACTATCATTTCAGGAGCAGACCGTCCCATGTATGCAGGGCAAATATTACAGTACGGTGTGACGCCTTTACCTGGCTTTAAAACGAAATGGGTAAGCGAAATAACACAGTACGAGCACAAAAAATATTTTGTAGATGATCAACTCTATGGACCTTACGCCTTATGGCATCACAAGCACTTTGTACATGAAATTGAAGGTGGCGTTGAGATGGAAGATATCATTGATTACAAGGTGCCTTTTGGCTGGATAGGACAATTGATTCACCCCTTTTTGGTCAAACCAAAACTTGAAGCCATTTTTCAATACCGTCGCGAACAAATGGAAGCGTTGTTTGGTACCTATCCAAACTCTCAATAAAAAAATAACATCATACAATGACTGAACCTATTACAGTATTTTGGTTTCGAAGAGACTTGCGTCTAGATGATAATGTAGGATTTTACCAAGCCCTCAAAAACGAAAACTCGGTTATGCCCATTTTTATTTTTGATACAGATATTCTTGACAAACTGCCAAAAAATGATGCTCGCCTAACATTTATTTATGATACGCTTCAAGACATGCGCCAAGAGCTCCAAGAACATCATGGAAGCAGTATAGCCATGTATCATGGCAAGCCTCTTGATGTTTTTAAAACACTAGTTGAAAACCACGATATTAAGGCTGTTTACACCAATCATGACTATGAACCCTATGCTAGGGAACGTGATGACTCTATTGAAACGTTCCTAAATTCCAAGCATATCGCTTTTAAGACTTTTAAAGACCAGGTCATCTTTGAAAAAGACGAAGTTGTAAAAAAAGATGGAGATCCCTACGTTGTATATACACCTTACATGCGCACATGGAAAGAAAATTTCAAGTCTGTTGATTTAGAAATATACTATACCAATTCTTATTTAAATAATCTGGTACAACACTCAAGGCTACCAAATTTAACTTTAGGAGATATAGGTTTTGAACGTTCTGAGCAGACCATTCACCCTTATGATGTAACTCCAACCTTAATCAAAGAATACGAGGAAACCCGAAACTATCCTGCGAAAGAAGCGACCTCCAGGCTTGGCCCACATTTAAGGTTTGGAACTGTGAGCATTCGTAAAATGATGAAAAAGGCCATTAATGAAGACAACGAAACCTTTTGGCAAGAACTTATATGGCGGGAATTTTTTATGCAAATTTTATGGCACTTTCCCCATACCAAAGACAAAGCTTTTAAAGCTAAATACGATAGAATTGAATGGCGGAATAATGAAGACGAGTTTAAAAAATGGTGTGAAGGAAAAACAGGATATCCATTCGTTGATGCTGGTATGCGTCAATTAAATGAAACCGGCTTTATGCACAACCGTGTGAGAATGTTGGTAGGTAGTTTTTTATGTAAGCATCTTCTTATAGATTGGCGCTGGGGCGAAGCTTATTTCGCTGAGAAATTACACGACTATGAAATGGCGAGCAATGTGGGCAATTGGCAATGGGTGGCTGGCTCTGGTGTAGATGCCGCACCTTATTTTAGGATATTCAACCCTACCTCTCAGATTAAAAAATTTGATAAAGACTTGGAGTATATTAAGAAATGGGTTCCAGATTTTCAGGAATTGACCTACCCAGATCCTATGGTGGATCATAAAATGGCACGAGAACGCTGTCTAGAAACCTATAAGGCAGCTCTAAATTAATTTTTTATAACCTATACAATAAAAATAGAAAAGCTACGTTATACGGTTAGACACTTGTGTCTTAGAAGGAATAACCATTTCAAAAAACAATTTCAAAAGTCCTGATTTTCAGGACTTTTTTAGTTATCATGATTAACTCTAATTTCCTTCTAAACGTTCGATTTTAGCACCGATTGCCCTTAGACGCTCATCAATATTTTCATAGCCTCTATCAATTTGTTCAATATTGTGAATAATTGATGTGCCCTTTGCGGAAAGTGCGGCTATCAACAATGAAATTCCTGCCCTAATATCTGGAGAAGTCATGGTTGTAGCCTTTAGTTGCGATCTAAAATCATGCCCAATCACAGTAGCTCTATGTGGATCACATAAAATAATCTTGGCGCCCATATCTATAAGCTTATCTACAAAGAATAAGCGACTCTCAAACATTTTTTGATGTACCAAAACCTCACCCCTCGCCTGTGTAGCAATAACAAGGACTATACTTAGCAAGTCTGGCGTAAATCCTGGCCACGGAGCATCCGATATACTTAAAATAGAACCATCTATGAATTTTTGGATCTCGTAACCATCCTCATGCGCTGGAATATGAATATCATCGCCTTGCTGCTCAACAGTAATACCCAATCGTCTGAAAACATTTGGAATTTGGCCCAAGTCGTCCCAACTCACATCTTTGATGGTGAGTTCACTTTTGGTCATGGCTGCAAGACCTATCCAGCTCCCAATCTCTATCATATCTGGTAACATGGTATGCTCAGTACCTTTTAGTTTGGAAACACCCTCAATAGTAAGGAGATTAGAGCCAATACCAGAAATTTTGGCACCCATTCTATTGAGCATTTTGCACAATTGCTGAAGATACGGTTCGCAGGCGGCATTGTATATGGTAGTGGTTCCTTCTGCCAAAACCGCAGCCATTACTATATTTGCCGTTCCGGTTACAGAAGCTTCGTCCAAGAGCATGTAGGTTCCCTGAAGTTTTTCTGCTTCAACACCATAGAAATAGTCCTCTCTGTTATACCTAAATTTTGCACCTAACTTTATAAACCCTTCAAAATGCGTATCTAATCGTCTACGTCCAATTTTATCGCCTCCAGGTTTTGGGATGTATCCACGCCCAAACCTTGCCAGTAGTGGCCCAACAATCATAATTGAACCTCGCAGTCCACGACCTTCAATCTTAAAAGATTCAGACTCCAAATAGTCTAAGTCAATGTCATCTGCCTTAAAACTGTATGAATTCGAACCTTGCTTTTCTATTTTAACTCCAAGATTAGAAAGTAGCGTAATGAGTTTATTTACATCTACGATGTCTGGAATATTATGAATTGTAACGGTCTCTGGCGTTAATAAAACCGCACACAGAATCTGTAAAGCCTCATTTTTTGCTCCCTGTGGCTTGATGGCTCCCTTTAGTGTATGGCCACCTTCAATTTTAAATGTTCCCATAGAACTTAATAACGCTTTCTATTGCTAGAATATTTCTTTTTTGATTTTTTGGAACTGCCCTTGCCACTGTATTTTGATTTGGTGCGCATAAGGCTAGACGAGTCTGTTAGGTCTTCTTCGCTATTCTTTAGATTGATTTTTCCTTCTGAAAGTTCATAAAGGTGATCAAAAATGACAGCATCCTCAACGGTATCCTTGTTCCAATTGAGGTAGCATTTTTTCATGTGGTTGGCAATGGTATAAATAAGAGCATCCTTCATATCACCATCTTCCCACGTACAAGCAACATCTATCATGGTTTTGATATTATTGCCGTAAAACCTGTATTTTGGATGATTCTGAGGATATCGCAAAGGTTCTGGCCTAGAGGTGAGCTCCTCTTTGGAAGGTTTTGGGTATGGAGAATCTGCATCGAGTTCAAAATCAGACATAATAAAAAGCTGATCCCATAATTTGTGCTGAAAATCTGAAACATCGCGAAGGTGTGGTTGTAAATTACCCATAACAGAAATTATAGCCTTAGCGAGTTTATTGCGTTCTTCTTTGGTTTCTCTTGTTTTGGCGTAGTTGATCATCTTTTGCAGATGTCTACCGTACTCTGGGATAATTAAATGCTCCCGCTCTGTGTTGTATTCTAAATCGTTAGTCAAAATGGAAAATTGTGTAGTATAAAATGTTTTAACCTGTAGTCTTAAAGGTTGATGTGCAAAGTACAAAAAAATATAAACCTTAGTGCAGGAATTAAAGAGAAATTACACCTTCAATCTCAGTGGCCACCTCTTTGTATTTGGTAATAACAGCATCTGGATTTTTCATTCGCACGTTTACAGAAATGCTTGTGTACTTTCCATTCTTTGAGGGCCTCGTTTTAATTACAGCGCCCTGGTGGTTAAAAAGACTTTTGAGTTTCTCTATTTTTGACGTTTCTGTAATCACTATAAATTTATATAAATATTCAGAGGGCCAAAGCGCTGTATCGTACAATTGCGCTCTTAACTTTAAGTAAAATTCTTCTGTTTTTTTATCGTCGTTCATGATTGTCTAATTACACTGCAAAGATACAAGTTAGTTATCACTTTTCAGTCTACTAAATAATCCCGATTTTTGCAACTTTAAATGTTTGGCTCTTGAAATCCAAAAAAATAGTTATCACAGGAGGTCCTGGAACGGGAAAATCATCAATCATCAATGCCTTAAAGCAGTCGGGTTTTACGTGTTTTGACGAAATTTCCAGAGACATTACCTTACAAGCGAGGAAAGAAGGTATTGAGCAACTATTCTTAGAAGATTCATTATTATTCAGCGAAAAATTATTAGAGGGACGGCAACAGCAGTATATAGATGCCCATAATCATGAAGACCATGTTGTATTCTTAGATCGTGGGATACCTGATATTCTTGCTTATATGGACTATATAGGAGACACCTATCCAAAAGTGTATGAAGAAGCTTGCCGCAGCCATACTTACGATCAGGTATTCATTCTAGCACCCTGGCAAGATATTTTTGTTAGTGATTCTGAACGTTATGAAAGCTATGAGCAAGCTACCTTAATACATGATAAACTCATTCACACCTATTTGCGCTTTGATTATGATCTAATAGACGTACCTTTTGACTCCATTGAGAAAAGAACGGAATTTGTCCTCAATACATTAAACCTAATTTAATGCATCCAATAGAGGTTTTAGAACGATACTGGAATCATACTGATTTTAGGCCGCTTCAAGAAGACATTATAAATGCCGTATTGGACGGTGAAGACACCTTTGTACTACTTCCCACAGGTGGTGGAAAATCGGTTTGCTTTCAAATCCCTGCCCTTATTAAGGATGGCATTTGCATTGTTGTTTCTCCTCTAATCGCATTAATGACCGATCAGGTAAACCGCTTAAAACAAAAAGGAATAAAAGCCATTGCCTTAACCTCTGGATTGTCCTATGCCGATTTAGACACACAATTAGACAACTGCATTTACGGCAACTACAAATTTTTATACATATCGCCAGAGCGTCTACAGCAACCATTGGTGCAAGAACGGATTCAAAGAATGAATGTTAACCTCATTGCCGTAGATGAAGCCCATTGCATCAGCCAATGGGGCAATGATTTTAGGCCTGCTTACAAGAATATTGTTACACTGAGAGAGCTTCAGCCAAATGTAAATTGTATAGCCTTAACCGCAACGGCAAAACCAAAGGTGGTTGAGGACATTATTGAAAATTTAGATTTTATAAACCCCAAAATATTTAAAGCCTCCTTTGCAAGGCCTAATATTGGTTACCACGTAATTAACACAGACGATAAATGGTTTGAACTCTATCGGATTTTGCAAAAGCATAAAGGAGCCTCTATCGTTTATGTAAGAAATAGACGTGCTACCACTGACCTTAAAAAATTTTTAGAACAAAAAGGAATCAGCGCCACGTTTTACCATGGAGGTATTGCGAAAAAAGAAAAGGAAGAACGCTTAAAAAATTGGTCTTTAGGTCACGTACAAGTAATGGTCGCGACAACGGCATTTGGCATGGGTATAGATAAGGCTGATGTTAGAACCGTTGTCCATTTCAACTTACCAGAAAGCCTAGAAAGTTATTATCAAGAAGCTGGAAGAGCAGGCAGAGACCAGAATGAAGCTTATGCCTATTTGCTGAAACAAAAGTTGGACGAAAGCCGACTTAAAGCACAGTTTGTCTCAACGCTACCAGATTTAAAATTCATTAAATTCACGTATAATAAATTGTGTAATTTTCTTCAAATCTCTTACGGTGAAGGTGAAAATACCACCCATCAATTAGACTTCAAATATTTTTGTAAAACCTACAACCTAAATCCAAGCTTAGCTTATAACAGTCTTTTAGTTTTAGACAGGAATGCCATTATTAGCCTTGTACAACGGTTCAATTATCGTACGAAGGTTCAGTTCACAGCATCAAACAGGCAAGTATTCTCCTATTTGGAAAAACATTTGGAACTTAACACCATTGTAAAGGTATTATTACGTACGTATGGCGGAATATTTGATTATGAAACTAAAATCAATTTGGACCTTGTGGCCAATAAAGCCAACTTTACCGAGAAGGACGTCATTCAACAATTGAAACGGTTGGAAAAAGATCAAATTATAAGTTTGGAGCTATCCAATTCGGACTCAGAAATCACATTTTTGAAACCTCGAGAGGACGATAGGACCATAAATCCTATTGCTAAACTTGTTGAACAGCAAAATAATATAAAAAAGGAGCAAATCGAAGCAGTAATTGCTTATACCCAAAACAATAACGTTTGCAGATCTATTCAACTATTGAATTACTTTGGGGAAACTTCCAAACAGAATTGCGGGATATGCTCCGTTTGTATTTCTAAACAAAACCCTAATGAGGACAGTACCATTACGGAGAAAGTCTTAGAAGCTTTGCAACAAGGTGAATTATCTTCGCGGCAAATGCTTTTAAAGTTAAATTGCAGGCAAGAGGACTTGCTAAATATTTTAACCCAACTGATTGAATTAAAAAAAATAGAAATAACCGATAGCAACACTTACAGATTAGTATGACTAAAAAACAAGACCTAAGAATAGTATTTATGGGCACACCAGACTTTGCCGTAGAAAGTCTTAAAGCACTATTGGATAATCATTATAATGTTGTCGGTGTTATTACGGCGCCAGATAAGCCTGCCGGTCGTGGCCAGAAGTTGCGTTCTTCAGCCGTAAAGTCATTTGCCCAGACGAGAGGACTAACAATTTTGCAGCCTACAAATTTAAAGGATGAATCCTTTTTAGATACACTTAAGGCTCTTAACGCCAACCTCCAAGTCGTCGTAGCTTTTAGAATGTTACCTAAAGCCGTTTGGCAAATGCCTGCCTATGGTACGTTTAATCTACATGCGTCATTGCTTCCTCAGTACAGAGGAGCTGCTCCTATACACTGGGCCATAATCAATGGCGAAAACACCACAGGAGTCACCACATTTTTTATTGATGAAAAAATCGATACAGGTGCTATCATCGCACAGAGAAAAATTAGCATTGATGCCAATGAAAATGTTGGTCAATTGCATGACCGCATGATGACGATAGGTGCAGAACTTGTTGTTGAAACGGTGCGATTAATTGAAGCAGACACGATTTCCACAAAGAAACAGCCACAAACGGAGCAACTAAAAGCTGCGCCTAAACTCAACAGCGACAACTGTAAAATTGATTGGTCCCTTTCCATAACGGACATATACAATAAAATAAGGGGACTTAACCCTTTTCCCACTGCTTGGTGCTATCTTAACAATCGTGATAATCAAAATACCAAGGTTAAGTTGTTTGAAGTAAAAAAAGAACATGCAGAGCACGATTACGCTCCAGGAACACTTATTTCATCCAAATCTTCATTAAAAGTGGCATGCCATGGAGGTTTTATTGATATTTTAACAATACAACTGCCTGGCAAGCGCAAAATGGACATAAAATCACTTTTAAATGGTTTTGAATTTTCCGAAAACGCAATATTTCTCTAAGCCCTTGTATAGCTTGACATTAGAAAATATTCGATAAAATACATGGCTTTATTAACAAATGCCGTGACTTATCAACAAAAACGCTGATTTCCCTTGCTATTACTTGCGTAGCTTAATTTTACTGATAAATTTGTGTACGGATTTTAACAAACACTAATTAAAAACCGAATTTTTAACAATTTAAATTTAATATTTATGAACAAAACAGATTTAATCAATGGTATGGCAGAGAATGCCGGAATTACTAAAGCAGCTGCAAAAAAAGCATTAGATTCGTTATTAATTGACATCGAGGGTGCTTTACAAAAAGGTAACAGAGTGTCTTTAGTAGGGTTTGGATCTTGGTCAGTATCTAGAAGAGCTGCTAGAGAAGGAAGAAACCCACAAACTGGAAAGACTATTAAGATTAAAGCTAAAAATGTTGTAAAGTTTAAGGCAGGTTCTGACTTAAGCAATGCTGTAAACTAAAATCATTTTTTGATAATATTATTAAACCTGCTCCTTCGAGCAGGTTTTTTTTGTGCGAAGTTTAAGGCAATTAAGTTGTTTATTTCCTGAAAATAATCTAGATTTAAACGTGTTATCAATAGTTCTTAGCTCATGAACACTCCAGAAAAAGGCAATCTTCTTATAGCCGAACCTTCTATAATTGGCGATATGTCCTTTAATCGGGCAGTTATCCTGTTGGCCGACCATAATGCATTAGGATCGGTAGGGTTTATCCTAAATAAACCTTTAGACTATAATTTAAAGGACCTTATAGATGGCACGGATTCTGACTTTACTGTTTATAATGGAGGTCCTGTAGAACAAGATAATCTTTATTTTATCCATAAATCTCCAGACCTAATTCCTAACAGCATTGAAATATCCAATGGTATTTTTTGGGGCGGTGATTTTGATGTGGTGCTAGACCTAATCAATACAGACCAAATTTCTGAAGACGATATTCGTTTTTTCCTAGGTTACTCCGGTTGGGCTGAACAACAACTGGATGATGAATTAGAATCTAAAGCTTGGGTTGTCACAGAGAATATTTATGATAAAGATATAATAGCTAAATCTTGCCAAAGCTTTTGGCGTGATAAAATGCTAGAACTGGGTGGAAATTATAGTATTTGGTCGAATGCTCCAGAGAATCCAAGCTACAATTAGGTTAACCTTAACTGTGCATTCAATTTAGCCAGGGTTGCCTTGGCAAAACTATTGCCGTAGCTCTTTTTCCTATATTTTGTAATTGGTACTATACCCTGAATAACGTTAGTAATGAAAAGCTCATCTGCTTTCTGCAATTCAAAAGGACTAATGGAATTCTCCTCCATGTAAAGGTTTACGTCCTTAAGCAATATGTTAACAATTTGCTTGCGCATAATCCCTTTTAAACAACCGTCTTCTAAAGGTGGTGTTTTTACTTTATCATCTTTAACCCAAAACAAATTTCCATTTAAAGCTTCAATTACTGACTTGTTGGTATTTAAAATCAGGCAATTATCCAATGCATTTTCCCTAGCGTAGATGCTTCCCATAACATTAAGTGCCTTATTGTTGGATTTTAAACCCGAAAGTAATCCAGGAGCTTGATAGTAATCCTTATATAGGTCAACTTCATTGGCAGCACTATCGTCAATGGTGTAAAACGGGTTATGGTGCTGCTCTACAACGATATTAAATCCGACTTGTGCCGAAGGCGACGGTAAGTACTTTCCTCCTTCTCCCCTGTCTATATTCAGTCGTACTCTAGCAGTAGAGGCTAGCAATTTATTGGCATCAATGGTTTTTAAAATTTCAGATTCCAAATATTCCATGGTAAAGCTCATAGGAATATCCATACGCATAATTCGCATAGAAGACATTAGCCTAAAATAATGGTCCTCCCAAAAAAAGATTTTGCCGTTTACCACTTTAAGGGTCTCAAACAAAGCGTCGCCATATTTGTATCCTCTATTAGCTACCGATAAAGCGGCTGATGCCTCAGGTACTAATTGTCCATTACTATTTATCATAAAAAAAGTCCCGATTTAAATAAACCGAGACAAATATACTTGACATTATGTTGTGTTATGTTAAGCCGATCCTAAAACTTGCTTTAAGCTAGATATCTGGTTATCCCAGAGCATTTTGGCTTCGTCTACTTCATCTTCTTCTGCGAAATCTGTAATCATCAAGGATACGTCTTTAGTTATTTCATCCACTTGAATTCGCATTTCAAAATAATAGGACTCACCTTCCTCTTCATCAACCATCCATCTAAACTTAATGCGTTCACCACTCTTTTTACTTAGCAATTTGGCCTTTTCCTCTGAGCCATCCCAAATAAAGGTAAAGAATTCTCCTCTCGAATTAACGTTGTCTGCAAACCACTCCGATAATCCTGAAGGCGTAGAGATATATTGGTATAATAATGATGGAGATGCTTGTATAACAAACTCCATTTCAAATTTTTCCTTGTCGTCCATAAATATGTGATATTATGTGCTCAATATATACAATTATGTAGCAATTCAAAACTATCTTATAAAAATATTTTTTTGGGTTTTGCTGTTTGTAGTCGTTATAAATGTTTTTATATTTGCAGCCGCAATTATGGCGAGGTAGCTCAGTTGGTTAGAGCGTCGGATTCATAACCCGGAGGTCTCGAGTTCAAATCTCGATCTCGCTACAGCAGGAAAAGTCCAATACGATAGTATTGGTCTTTTTTTTGCACTGCCGAAAAGCTTGCTTTAAAGGCACAAGTTTAAAAAAAGACATGCAAAGCATGGACTTTTCCTATTGTCATTGTTACAAAAACAGATTATCTAAATCGCGATCTCGCTACAAAAAATTAAACCAGACCCTTTCAGGTCTGGTTTTTTATTACAACTATCATCTAATGAAAGAATTGAATTCAACCTCTAATCATCTGTGTTATTTGATTTTTTTCCAAAAACATAATTAACACCAAACATAAACATTGAAGTATCCATATCGTAGGATACCGTTGTACCTGGAATGGCACCTAGTGGATTACTTGGTGAAATCTGCATTGGGTCTAAAATCTGGCCTTGTGTGGCATCACCGCTTGTGCCATAATGGTAAACGGCGTCAATTCTCCAATTGCTATTAAGCTCATAACTCAACCCAAATTGATACGCGTTTTCAATTATAGCAGTAGCTGGAGTTGAAAAGAACGCCAATTCATCGGCGATTGGGTTAGAACTGTAGGTATAGCCTACACGAATTGGTAGCTTCGGTATACCTTTAAATTGTAATCCTGTAGAGAGTATAGACATATCTTTCCATCCAAAACCTTGGACTGCACCTGTAGGGAATCCATTATCGCCAATAGCCCATCCACTCGCCTCAAATCCTTCTGTATTTTCATAAAAAACACGTCTAAAATCAAGAGCAAAGTCAAAATTGTCCCAGGAGTAACCTAAACCAATAGAAGCAATTGCTGGGTAGTCCATTTGAAAATTAACATCTGGTGCATCACTGCCATCTAAATATCTGTTATCGAATTCAAACTCACTGAAGGTTTGTGTGGTTTTATAGGATGCTCCAAGTTTAAGACCAAACCCTGAATCATAGAAAATACCGAATTGTGCACCAAAGCCAAACGCTGTTGCATCATCAGCCTTGGGATAGCCTCTACCATTACCTCCCATGGACTGAGGAAAATCTGGAGAAGCAATAGGATTTGGTTCTAAGGCTAACGCGGCATAATTAATATTTGGCTGAATCCCTACAGAGAGTTTATCTGTAATTTCGTAAGCCCAAGTACCTCCAAGTTGAAGTAAAAGATAATTAGACTCAATGCGTCCAAACCCACGGAGGCCTTGAGGCCACAATAGTGGATTAGAATTAGTTGGGTCCCAATTTGGATTTGGGTTACCATTGGGATCAAAAGGTAAGTTGGTTTCCTGTGGAAAAGTCACACCAAAGCCACTGATCCCAAAAGCTGACACACCAAAAGTATGTTTACTATCTTCCTTTCCCCAAACCATAGCCAGAGCAGGCAAATAGGAAACGCCTCGATCATCTTCGGTCGTGCCAAAAACCTCTGGAGAAGCAGGCGAACCGGGACCAAAAGCATTTTCTGGGAACAACAATCCTTGAGGTAAGCTAGAAGTTAATTCTGGTGATGAAAAAAATAAGCCAAGATCAAACTTTATAATTTTATCATCGAAATAAGAAAGGGAGGCAGGATTCCAATGCATAGCACCAGAAATATCTAGAGGTTGCGCCGTAGCGGCACCACCCATTGACATATTAATAGAGCCTACTCCTTGCATAATGTGGCCCGTTTGTGCATAAGCACTTACACAAAAGAGCAAAACAAATAGTTTTAAATAATTATTTTTCATAATTAGTTAGATTTTAACTCAGCGAAAAACTGGCCCATACAACAGAGTTTTCCACATATTTTGAGTTTTAGTTATATAATAGCCAACAACAAATTTAAATGAAGGCCGCAATCCTAAGTATGATAAATATCATGTACAAACTTCTCTATATCATTTTTTTATAAGGCTTCTTTAAGCCCAGTATAGAAGAGACTTTCAAAGAGATACCCTTATGTAACAATTGTTACTTAAGGATATGACTTTTGTCATATCTCATCTCAAAGCATGAAATTACCTTTACAACTGAAAAAATGTGCGAAGCGAGCATAAGTTAAAGTAAAACGTCATGAAAAGTTTAGTTATTCTAGGAGCAGGTACAGCAGGTACGATGATGGCCAATCATTTGGTTAAAAAGTTACCTAAATCAGATTGGACCATTACAATTGTAGATCAACATAAAACACATTATTACCAACCAGGATTTTTATTTCTTCCTTTTGATATTTACACAGAGGACCAAGTAAAAAAGACCGGGAAGAAATTTATTCCCAAAGGCGTGAGGTACATTCAGGAAAAAATTGAATTGATCGAACCTGAACAAAATAAGGTTACCCTCGCAAATGATACTGCTCTTAATTACGACGTATTGATTGTCGCCACAGGATCCAAAATTGCTCCTGATGAAATTGAGGGTATGGATGGGCCAGAATGGCATAAAAGTATTTTTGATTTCTATTCCTACGAAGGCGCCAAAGCCCTTAGAGATAAATTAAGGGGTTGGGAAGGTGGCAAACTTGTTGTACACATCACTGAAATGCCTATAAAATGTCCTGTGGCACCTCTTGAATTTGCTTTTCTGGCAGACTCCTATTTCAAGAAAAAAGGAATGAGGGATAAGGTAGATATCACTTATGTAACACCATTAGATGGTGCTTTTACCAAACCAAAAGCAACGAAAGCCCTTCATCATCTCCTTGAGGAAAAGGGCATTAAGGAGGTCACCAGCTTCAATATTGAACGTGTGGATTATGAAAACAATAAAATCATTGATTATGCCGAGACAGAAGTTGAATACGATTTATTGGTAACTGTACCAACAAATATGGGTGATGACCTCATTGAACGATCCGGTATGGGTGACGATCTTAATTTTATTCCAACACACAAACATACGCTACAATCCAAAGACTACGAGAATGTCTTTGTTATTGGTGATGCTACTAACGTTCCAACTTCAAAAGCAGGTTCGGTAGCACATTTTGAAGCCGAAATATTAGAAGAAAATATTTTGAGATATGTTGAAGGAAAGCCTCTAAAAGAAGAGTTTGACGGTCATGCCAATTGTTTTGTGGAAACTGGTAATGGAAAAGCATTATTAATAGATTTTAACTATACCCAAGAACCGGTAGAAGGCACATTTCCTTTCGCTGGTGTTGGCCCTATGAAATTGCTAAAAGAAAACAAAATGAACCACTGGGGAAAGCTAGCTTTCCGTTGGATTTATTGGAATATGCTACTTAAGGGTATTCCTATTCCGTTTGTGTCTTCCAACATGTCCTTGAAAGGAAAAAAAATAGAAAAAGCCGTATAACCTTATAATACATTTTAAACATGAAAAAGTTAATTGCAAATAGAGAAATCGACGTCAATGAAGAGGGATACCTTACAGACTTTTCCCAATGGGATAAAGAAATTGGTAAAGGCATCGCCGAAGAATGTGGCATAGACATGACTGACAAGCACTGGGAAGTTATTGACTATCTCCAAGACAAACACTTAAAAGATGAAGCGCTCTCAATTCGAGGCATCAAAAAAAGTGGCGTTATAAACATTAAGGAGTTTTATGCCTTATTTCCAAAAGGCCCACTTAAAACATCAACACTCATAGCTGGCATTCCTAAACCTAAGAGTTGTATTTAATTAAATTATTGTAAATCGTAGACTATTATGAGCACAAAAGTTAAAAAAATGCTTTTCATACTATCCAAGGCCACCATAGAAAATGCTTATGCTGCATTTGTGATGGCAAACGGAGCACGTATGGAAGGTATAGAATCCGAAATATTTTTCACCTTTTTTGGTTTAGAAGCCATTCAAAAGAAAAAATTAGAGCATTTACATGTGGCCACCGTTGGTAACCCTGCCATGCATATTCCTACAATGCTAGGTGGATTGCCAGGTGTAGAAGCATTAGCTACTAAAATGATGAAAAAAGAGATGGAAAAACTAGACATGCCTCCAGTAGGAGAGTTTTTGGAAATACTATCCGATTCTGGCTGTAAGCTATGGGCTTGTCAACTTGCCGTTGACATGTTTCACCTTAAAAAAGAAGATCTAATTGATGAATTGGACGGTATACTAACTATAGGTGATTTTTATAATCGTGCCGACCAGGAAGGCACTCACCTCCTTTTTATTTAATGCATTTTAGTAAATCAGCGATTTATTATTGAAGCGAACCTGCTTATTAGCAAGTTATTCAGTGATGAATCGCTGATTTTTTTATTAGAAAAATACTTTTTAATGCTAGAGTGACCAAAGTCATTCCAAAAACAAAACTCGGTGCTTAAATTTATAGAATTGAAACCTATAGATTATGAAAGTACTTATCTACAGCGCCAGAGATTTTGAAATCCCTTATCTAGAGGCAGCGAATAAAAATCGTCATCAATTAGAGTTTACAAATGAATCGATGTGCTCCAAAACAGCCATGAAAGCTGTTGGTTATGATGCTGTCTGTATCTTTTCGGCTGATGAGGCATGCTTTCTTACCATAGAAAAACTTAAGGACTTTAATGTAAAGTACATAACCTTACGTTCAGTTGGTTATGATAATGTAAATCTTAGAGCTGCAGAGCGTCTAGGCATTAAAGTTGCCAATATTCCTGCTTACTCTCCACATGCCATTGCAGAGCACGCTGTTAGCCTATTGTTAAACATAAATCGTAGAATAATAGAATCCAACCGAAGGTTTAAGCGCTTTAATTTTAAGCTAGATGGTTTAATTGGAATGGATTTACATCAAAAAACTGTTGGACTTGTGGGCACTGGTAAAATTGGGTCGGTAATGGCAAAAATCATGTATGGTTTTGGCTGTAAGCTTTTAGGATATGACCTTGAAAAAGACGAAGAATTAGAAACCAATTTTGGATTGGAATACTGTAGTTTAGAACAGCTCTGTGAACAATCCCATATCATCTCCATACACGTTCCGTTGAATGCAGAAACGCACTATCTTATTAATGATGAGCTTTTATACATGATGAGATCAGACGTTATAATTATAAACACTGCTAGGGGAGCCATTATTAATACGGAGCATCTAATTGAAGCTCTTAAAGAAAATAGAATAGGTGCCTATGGTTCAGACGTGTATGAGAATGAGAAAGGTGTTTTTTTCAAAGATCTTTCGCAACAGATTCCAGATGATTTAAACCTAATTCAATTGAATGCCTTACCAAATGTTTTGCTAACAGGCCATCATGCATATCTCACTGAAGAAGCTTTAACCAATATAGCCGATCAAACCTTTCAAAATCTAGATAAATGGGCAGCAGGAGAACCGTGCCCTAACGAGCTTACGCAACATGAGACTAACTAAGGAAATAGCCTAAATGGTTGGTGTTTCTATGTAAGGTATTCACTATTTTTAACAAAATAAGAGCTCAGTAAGCCTTAACTTTGTTCAAATAAAATGATGATGGACAAAAATGTTTTAGGCACCGAATTACAGCCTTGCTGTATGAATCCATTAACCGGATACTTTAGAGATGGTCTTTGCAGGACTATGGCTCAAGACACTGGAACACACGTGGTATGTGCTATAATGACCTCTAGTTTTTTAAATTTTACAAAGTTACAGGGCAACGATTTAGTTACCCCTAGACCAGAATGGCAATTTCCTGGACTTAAACCTGGAGACAAATGGTGTCTTTGCATAAGCCGCTGGCTAGAAGCAGAAGCTAATAATTGTGCGCCAGAAATCGTTTTGGAAGCAACCCATGAGAAAGCCCTAGAATTTACGTCTATTGAATTATTAAGACACTATGAAGCCCAAGCAAAGCAATAACAAATCCAAAAAACCAGACCAAGTTGTATACAATGAAAAAACAAAGCGATACGATGCTGCGCTAAAGCCCTATGCAACTAATGTTGGAGCGCCAGTTATACATTCAACTGATAACATAGCTTGGAAAAATAGAAACATCCATAAGGTCAACAAGCATATTAAGGCAAAGTATGCGGAATTAAAAGCCGCTTACGACACTATGATGGAGCAATATGAATACAATAACCTCATCTACCAAGCCAATTTTAATTTTGAACCGGTTGTCGGTGATACTTACCATTTATATAGTAGAGAAAACAAATCTACGTTCCTTTCTATAATTGCTCCGGAGGAATGCAACTTTCAACACATTGGGTCATTTTATCTAGATGCAGATGGCATATGGCATAAAAGGTAATGTATTAATAGCACTTTGGTTTTAATCTAAAATCTACATTATCCATATTCCACTTTTTTAGTCAAATAATTCAACACTATTTCCTTAAAACTCTTAAAACACTAAAATCTCACTATTATTTACAATATTGAATTTTAAGTATTTAGATAAGTAGTGTTGCATTTCATCGATTTTTTTTGCATTTTGTGGATAAAATCTAAAGATTAATTATATATTAGCCCCGATAAAATCATTAACCCCAAACTAATGAGAAACTTTACCTACCTAATTGTAATGCTATTTTGCTGTCTTCAATTAAGTCATTCGCAAGACGGCTTTTCAAGAATTACAATTTCAAACCCTAGCCACGAAACGTTACATTTATTAGCCGAACAAGGAATAGACTTGCGATGTGGAATTGCACATGACCAGAACACGAATAATGTAACAATTGATATTTCCAATACAGATAAACAACTTCTAGACAATCTAGGCGTAGCTTATCAAACCAAAATAAATGACGTATCGTCTTTTTATTCAGAACGTGCGATACGAGATTTGCCAGCAGCAATACGAGCTGCTGAGTTTGAAAACTCCCTAACTATTGCAAGCCGCGATAATTCGCATTTGCAAAGAGGGTCTATCTCTTCTTCAACATTAGATACCTATTTACAATATGATGAGCTTAATGAGAAAGATTGGTTAAAGCCTTTGAATTTTGAATTGGGTTCTATGGGAGGTTGTTATACCCTAAGTCAGGCAATTACAGAATTAGATGATATGAGGGCTTATTCCGAAGCAAATGGTTTGGATATCGTTTCTGTTAAGCAAGATGCATCGCCTATTGGTCAAACAACTTGGGGTAACCCATCAGGTTTTATAACCAATAATGGCCTTACCTATCAAGGTCAAGGATCAACGCGTTGGGACCCACAAACAATTTATTATATAAGGATAACCGGAAACGAAAGTTCAACTCCCGAAGGAACTAAACCTCAGATTCTATTTACTTCAATGATACACTCACGAGAAGTGAGTGCACTCATGAACAATATGTACTTTATGTGGTACATTATAGAAAATTATAATACAGACCCTGCAATTCAGGAGTTGGTGGACAATAATGAGTTATACTTTGTCCCTGTAGTCAATCCTGACGGCTTAAGATGGAATGAACATTTAAATCCATCAGGAGGTGCCATGCAGCGTAAAAACTTAAGACCTAACACCGGAGGATCTTTCAATAACAGTGATGATAGAGGTGTAGATTTGAATAGAAACTTTGACTATTTCTGGGGTTCAGCAGGGATTGGATCCTCAGGGACTCCTTCAAGCGATTCATACAGAGGACCATCAAGAGCGTCTGAACCTGAAACTCAAATCATGGTCGACTTTATATTGAGTAGAAATTTTAAGACCGCTATTTGGAACCACTCCTTCGCCAATTCTATTCCACACCCTTATGGTGGGAATCCGTCATTTATTTCTGGACGGGAAGATGAAATGCACCAATGGCACGAGGATATGACCAAGTATAACCGCTATGTTTCAGGGGCAACAATATTCACACCAGCAAACGGGATTGCAGATGATTGGATGTTAGGAGGAAGTACAGACGGAAATGGATCTAATGGTTCCGGTCAAAATATCATTGCCACAACTCCAGAACATGGAGGTCAGTGGTTTTGGCCCACACCTTCAACCATTATTCCAATAGCAAAACAATCCATGCGTATTTCATTAATGAATGCCTATTACGGTGGCAAGTACGCCAAATTTCATGATTTAACGCAAAGTGATATTAATAGTTTAAATCCAACTTTAGATTTTGGGATAGAACGTGTTGGTCAAACCGCAAGTAATTTTACATTAACCTTGACCCCAATTTCGTCTAACATAACAAATATTGTTTCTCCTGCTACCCAGACAGGTATGGCTGTTCTAGAACAGCGCACGGTTTCTGCTGCGATGACCTTAAATCCAGGCATTCAACCTAATGATAAAATTGAGTTCACCGTTGCACTATCGAATGATGACGGTGTATTTTACGAAGCTACAATAGAAAAATACTTTCAGCCAAACGTTTTACTTTTTAGTGATCCCCAAGTTGGATTCACAGACTGGAATGCCTCTGGTTGGAATAGAACATCTGCCGGCGGATATAATGGCTCAAGAGCATTTAGAACACAAGACGCTGTTCCTTATGCCAGTAATACTACTAAAACTTTGACGACTGCAAATACCTATGATTTGTCCAGTTCAAATGAGGTACTCATTCAATTTTACACTAAGTGGGACTTAGAGCGTAATTTTGATTTTGTGGAACTTCAGGCCTCAACTAACGGCACTAATTGGGTGAACTTAAATGGTAAATATACCAAACCATCTTCCACTGCGAATACTACTGACCATGCAAATAAATTAAATTCAGATGAACCATTCCAAGGGAATAATAGTTCTGGTCATTTATATGATGGAGACCGGATGGACAAATGGGTTATGGAAGAAATCGTGATTAATGATTTCAATAACACATCAATCTTTGGTGCCTCAAATGTGTTTTTCAGATTCAGGATGCGTTCCGATTCTAATAACAATTTTGAAAATTATTCAGCGAATGGAGAAGGATTCTTTATTGATGATTTTAAGATTATTGGATTGAATATCCCATGTGATAATACAAATCCACCTACCAATTTATCCGCTAGCAATATAACAACTACGAGTGCTGACATCTCATGGGACAATATTACCTCTGCCACTTTTGATCTTAGATATAGAGAAACTGGTACATCCACCTGGAACACGATTACAGATATCTCAGACGTCACCCAAACAATATCTGGTCTAAATCCAATTACTGAGTACGAAGTGCAAATTGCCACTAGATGTAACACAGCGTTGTCTCCTTTTTCAGCCTCCCAAGTGTTTATAACTCTAGATCCATGTAATGGAATTACAACAATAACTTCTTATCCTTATTCTGAAAGCTTTGAAATTGCAAGCTCAACCTTCACAGGAGATTGGACGCAGAATACAGATGATGATTTAGATTGGTCTAACAATTCTGGAACAACAGCCTCGAGTGGTACTGGTCCTAATGGAGCATCAAACGGCTCAAGATATTTATATACCGAAGCCTCAGCTGCCGGAAATATCACACCAGTAAGGGATGCAATATTAACTTCTCCATGTTTTGACTTAACAGACCGAGTTAATAGTCAATTCACGTTCGATTATCATATGTTTGGAAATACCGCTACTTACGGAAGCTTGAGTATAGAGGTCAGTGACAATGGCGCTCCATTTGTCGCCATCCCAAATGGAAACACGACACAAGGGAACCCCTTAATAGGATCTCAACAGTCTAGTAACGCTGAAGCTTGGAGAACTCAAACAGTAAATCTGTCTGACTACGATGGTAGTATTATCAGATTGCGTTTTGTTGCAATTACTGGAGGATCTTTTAGTAACGATACTTCTATAGACAATTTAAATCTCACTTCAAGTCCTGCACCAACAGGACCAAATGTAATAACACAAAACATTACAGTGACGCTTGATGGAACTGGAAATGCTATCATTGCCGAAGATGCAGTTAATAATGGAAGTACAGGTACCGGAACACTAAGTTTTGATACGGACATTACCTCCTTCGATTGTTCTAACGTAGGGAATAATACGGTTACACTAACTGTCACTGATGATAACGGCACAGAAACGGCTACAGCCATTGTTACTGTCCAATTACAACCTGAGCCAGCTGGATTGGAATGTTGGCAAACTGCAACTTATAACACCACGAACTGTGTATGGGAAGTTTCAGGAACGCCACCTCCAGAACCACCGACACAGTGTTGGGAAACAGCAACTTACGATAGTAATTCTTGTTCTTGGATTGTTAGTGGAACTCAGCCGCCTGCTCCAACAACGGAATGCTGGGAAACAGCTACTTTTAATAATGCAACATGTTCTTGGGAAGTGACCGGAACACAGCCAGCTGAACCAGCTACGGAATGTTGGGAAACGGCCACCTTCAACAGTGCGACCTGTTCTTGGGAGGTTTCTGGTACGCAGCCGCCTGCTCCAACAACAGAATGTTGGGAAACAGCTACCTTTAACAGTGCGACCTGTTCTTGGGATGTGACTGGAACGCAACCAGCT
>CAZGDG010000055.1:0-20955 GCA_964524415.1 uncultured Flavobacteriaceae bacterium | reverse complement strand
CAGGGACACCGTCGTCGCAGACCTCCAAGGGCGTCGGGACAACTGCCGTGGGGAGTGGAAATGCTGAAAATTGAACGCTACTGCTATCTGGACAAACACCAGACGTTACATATTCAATCGTATAGGTTTCTCCTGGAGTTCCATTTGTAACAGCTCCTGTAACAGGATCTATGATTGCTCCGTCAGTTGGAGGAATATTAAAACTAAAAGTCCCTCCAGGTGTTCCGGTTATTGTAACCAATCCGCCATCACAGGTTGGACTCACACTAAAAGAAGGATCATCAATTGGTAGCGTATTGAAGGTCTGTACTTCAGTTGCAGAACAAACGCCAGTAGTTGTATAATTGATGGAATAAGAGGTGTTTGGTGAGCCGTTTGTAACTTCTCCCGTAACTGGATCTATAATTGCAGTGTCTGATGGTGGAAGTTCAAAAGAAAAAACTCCTCCAGGCGTGCCATTAATTACAATGGTTGCACCATCACAGGTTGGAGTAATAGTGAAAGATGCATCATCGTTATTTAGAACGGTCACACTTTCAATTGATGACTGAATGCAGGGACCGGCCGTTGTATATTCCACAGAATACGTCTGACCAGGCAATGCATTTGTGATAGTACCAGTAGCAGCATCGACAATTGCACCATCACCTGGGTCTGGATTGAACGAGAATACGCCTCCTGTATCACCTGAAATAGTCGCCGTTGCTCCATCGCATGTTGCTGTTAAAACAAATGACGGATCATCTAAATCTAAAACCGTGAAGGTTTCAATACTTGAGGATGGACATGCTCCTGTCGTGGTATATTCAATAGAATAAGTGTTACCTGGTGTTGCATTAGTCACTTCACCTGTAATTCCATCAATAACAGCTGCATCTCCTGGAATAGGATTAAATGCGAAGGTTCCACCTAAATCCCCATTAATTGTCACTGTCGCGCCATCACAGGTAGGAGTTGGTGTAAAAGAGGCGTCATCTACCTCCAAAACTGAAAATGTTTGAGAGGATACAGAAGAACAGGTCCCTGATGTAGTATACTCAACAGTATAGGTAGCACCAGATGTTCCACCTGTTACGAGTCCAGTTGCTGCATCTATAGTAGCACCATCGCCAGGAACCGGATTAAATGCAAAAGTTCCACCTAAATCACCTGAAATAGTAGCTGTAGCGCCATCACATGTTGGACTCATCGCAAATGAAGCATCCTCCCTTGGCTCTACAATTAAATTGAATACAGGATTGACTGATGCATTATAACAGCTCGAATCAGTTGCGCTTTCAATTCTTACGAAAATTGGTTCTGGAGAAATTGTATTTGGATAAGGAGACGTTAAGGCACCTAAGCCAGCATCTGCATCGGCGAAACTTAAATGGTAGGTTACATTAAAAGCCGTTGACGACTGGGCACCTAAAATACCGGCTGTTTGCGACTCTAAGTCAAAATTTTCGACTCCGTCATTGGAAGGATCATCACAAAGCACAAGGTCCGGTACTGGATTTATAGCTGGCTGTCCTGTTACATTTAAGGTGAAACTTAGCACCTCATAACATCCAGAGTTTAAATATTCAACCCTAATATATATGACCTCTCCGTCTGTGCCTGAATATGTATTCAAATTAGCAATTGGAGCATTATCTGCATCTGCATCTGCCTGGCTATTATGATAGGATACCTCCAAATCTCCAGGATTTGGTGAACTCGCTGTAACCACTGCAGTATTTGTTTCCAAATCAAAAATATAAGGTGGTGCGCCTGTATCACAAACCAACAAATCATTAGGTAATTCCGTTATGATTTCAGGTAGTACATCGATACAAACTTCCTCTGTATACTCACAGCCAAAATCATCTGTAACACGATAGGTATAACAGTATTGGCCATCTGATGGCGGCGTCACCGTAATGACATTACCAGCGGTATTTGTTATTGTTGGGTCTGCATCCCAAGCTTCTGATGTAATAGCAGGTGTAAATGACAACTCTGGTGGTTGTAAATTGGGATCAAACTCTATCTCCCAGGAAAAAATATAGCCATTATCAATAGCAAGGTTATCTACTACAATTATTTCCCAATCGCCATTCAAGGGGCTTCCTATTAGATTAGCAAAGGACTCTTCTGGAAGATATGTCCCTGGAGCAATAGAGGCTGATGGTGGAGTTCCGGCATTGATTGTTGGACCATTAACCAAAGTTACAGCTCCAGACATAGAAAAACAATAATCGGCTCCAACTCCAGGTGCGTTACTACCATCGTCATTAGCACCTCCTAGATAGGTACCACCTCCTCCAGGATAATCCTTTAAGACAGCTTGTTGCCCATTTGGGCTAACAATTATAATTTCCAGATCACCCAAGAATGAATGCTCCATATTTAAACAAATACTAACTATTTGGCTTGCATCTGTTATCGTTGCTGAAGAATCAAAACAATCTACGGGTACAAATGAACTATAGACAGCTCCACTTCCATCTGGCAAGAATGTCTGATCAGCTACTGGTGGAGTACAGTCATTAATAAAAGGTGTGGGTTGTACAACGCCAGTAATATCAGTACTCTCTCCATAACAAATTACAGAATCTGTGGCTTGAGTCCCAGTAAAGTCTGGCTCCGTTGCTACTTGAACTACTTGATTGATAAGATTGTTATTGGTGCAACCCAACGGATCTTCACTAGTATTAGTATCTCTTATGTTAAGGTTTACGATATAAACACCTGGATTTGGATAAGAAAACGTGACGGTTTGACCTGCAGCCGTATTGCCGTCACCTAAATCCCACTCGTAAGTTGCTCCTGTACCATCAACTGAAAAGGTTCCACTACCTGTTAAGGTAATGTCTTCATTAGGGCAGACTCGAATATAGCCATCGCCATTAGGTGCTGGTACCGCTGAATCCAGTTGCGCATTAATGGTTTGGCAAGGTGTAAGGCACATTACGTCTGCAACCCAACCTGTTGTATTACCAGCTCCATCGGAAACAAACTCTATTGTGAGGCATCCTGATGTATTGCCCGGAGTCGCCTGAACAAAACCTGGACTATTTGCTCCAGTAAAAGTACCAAAGGCATTTGCAGCTGTAGAATCACCGTCATATATGGTCATAACATCTAAATTCAACTGTGTGTTGAATTCGGTAAAGTCCAATTGTATTCTTTGACCTGGATTCTCAGGGCATATTGTTATTACCAAATTTTCGTTGTTACCATAATTCCCAAATTCACCTCCTGAATCATAAAAAGTCCCACTGCACTGACTTACAGTGCCATTTTGCATGAGTATATCCTGACTCCAAGTAAATGATGAAACCAACAGTCCGAATAGTAAGCTAAAGCTAAGTTTCTTTATCATGTTCATTATTTTTGATATTGGGACTTAATTAAGATGATATAGTCTGAGCCATCCACAACATATAGTTTTGCCTCATTACTAAAAAATTCCAAATTGTATTTAAGAGGATTGAATGAGTTTGGGTTGAAATTAGAATCGCGCGTTAAGTCTGGAACATAAGAATTAAACAAAGGCATAGAAGATAATTTGACTACATCCTTCTTTTTCCTTAGTTGTTCGTTTTTTTCTATTACAACACGATTTCTCAATAGGTTCTTTAAATCCTTTAATCTTTGAGGATTATCAAACACATATTTTTGAGCATAATCTCCATAAACTTCAAGGATAAAACCGCGCTCTTTTTGAGTCAGTGGTGAACCTAAATTATCACCATATACAGCAAGGGGCAGCGGGTGCCTTTTAACTTGTGATGTATTTTGAGCTATGGCTACCGTGCAAAATAGACCTACGATACCCAAAAGGAGTATTTTTTTCATTGCTTAACCTTAAATAAATTTGGAGGGGAAATTTAAGAAAATTTTAATAAAAGCCTTGTAGATTCGCCAATGATATGCGCATTTTAACGGTTTTGTTTCTCTAACAAATAGTTAATTGCCACTACTGGCATTACATCCTTGTTTTATTATGTATCTTTGTAACTTGTTTTAAAGTCTATACGACTAAATTATTTTTACCATGAAAATCGAGAGTGATTTTAACGATATAGATGCTATTGGTGACGACCATGTAAGTTCATCGAGTGATACACCTTTACGCCCAGATGCGTTTGAACTTTCAGACCAAGAAAAAGTTGATATCATAAGAGATGATATTAGACATATCATGGAAACCCTTGGTTTGGATTTAACCGACGATAGTCTTCAGGGGACCCCTAACCGTGTGGCCAAAATGTTTGTTAATGAAATATTTGGAGGATTGTCTCCCAAGAAGAAGCCAAAAGCCTCTACCTTTAAAAACCAATATAAATATGGTGAGATGCTTGTTGAGAAAAACATCACTGTATATTCCACTTGCGAACACCACTTACTCCCTATTGTAGGTAGAGCTCATGTGGCCTATATCTCAAACGGTTCTGTTGTAGGTTTATCTAAAATGAACCGTATTGTAGATTATTATGCCAAGCGCCCACAAGTACAAGAACGCTTAACCATTCAAATCGTTAAAGAATTACAGCGTGTATTAAATACCGAGGATGTAGCGTGCGTCATAGATGCCAAACATCTTTGCGTGAATTCAAGAGGTATTCGTGACATTGAAAGTAGTACGGTAACCTCTGAATTTGGCGGTAAGTTTAAGCAAAAAGAGGTGAGACGCGAATTCTTGGATTACATTAAATTAGAGACACAATTCTAAGACGTAACAACTCTAACATGTAAAATGTTTCAATAAACCTAGTGTCTAACTATGGCTCTTTACCAACATCAGCAATTAAAAATTTACAATTCCTTAAGCGGTAAAAAGGAACTTTTTAAACCTATTCACGAAGGTTATGTTGGGCTTTATGTTTGTGGCCCTACGGTTTACAGTAATGTGCATTTAGGCAATGTACGCACCTTTATGTCTTTTGATGTTGTATTCAGATACTTAAAACACCTTGATTACAAGGTGCGATATGTAAGGAATATTACTGATGCAGGGCACTTAGAAAACGATGCCGATGAAGGTGAAGACCGAATTGCTAAAAAAGCACGATTAGAAGCGATTGAACCCATGGAAGTTGTGCAACGCTACACTGTTGATTTCCACAATATCCTTAATACATTCAATTTTTTACCACCGAGTATAGAGCCTACTGCTACAGGTCATATTATAGAGCAAATTGAGATTATTAAGTCCATAATGGATAAAGGTCTAGCTTATGAGGTTAATGGCTCCGTTTATTTTGATGTTTTAAAATACAACAAGACTAAATCCTACGGTATTTTGAGTAAGCGAAAGGTTGAAGATTTAATCCACAACACACGGCAGCTAGACGGGCAGTCCGACAAAAAGAATCCTCAAGATTTTGCACTTTGGAAAAAAGCAGAACCGCAGCACATTATGCGATGGCCATCTCCGTGGAGTGACGGCTTTCCTGGATGGCACCTCGAGTGTACTGCTATGAGTACCAAATACCTCGGAGAACACTTCGATATTCATGGTGGTGGTATGGATTTAAAATTTCCGCATCACGAATGTGAAATTGCCCAAGCTGAAGCCTGCAATGACCAACCTCCTGTGAATTATTGGATGCATGCCAATATGCTCATCATGAACGGTAAAAAAATGGCAAAATCTACAGGTAATTTCATTTTGCCTAACGAGATTTTTACTGGCGACAATCCTCATATTTCTAAAGCATTTCATCCAAGTGTAGCCCGATTTTTTATGCTACAAGCACATTACCGCAGCATTTTGGATTTCACAAACGAAGGTCTATTGGCGGCAGAAAAAGGATTTGGTCGGTTGATGGAAGGTATTAATAGCCTTAATTCCCTCAACACAAGTAACACCTCAAGTTTTGATGTTAATGACTGGAGACAGAAATGTTACGAGGCCATGAACGATGATTTTAACACGCCAATCCTCATTGCAAATTTGTTTGAAGGGGTAAAAGTAATCAATCAGATTAAAGATGGTAGCGCTACCATTTCTAAGGATGACTTACAAATTTTTAAAGAAACTTTTGAGAATTTCACCTTCGATATTCTCGGGTTAACCAATGTTTCTGAAACAGCATCTGGAGCTGATCAACTTTCTGGCGTCGTTGAAATTTTAATCAACTTAAGGAAAGAAGCCCGGCTTAATAAGGACTTCGCTTTGTCCGACAAAATAAGGGATGACCTTGCAAACATAGGCGTACACCTTAAAGACGGAAAGGATGGCACAACCTTTACGACTAATTAAGCGTGAAGTCTGTACTAACATATCCTTTTCTTTTACTTATTAAATTTTATCAAAGCGCCATTTCGCCTTTTTTTCCAAGTACATGCAGGTACCAACCCACTTGTTCTCATTATGCCAAGGAAGCTTTAATGGTACATGGTTTATTTAAGGGAGGCTGGTTGGCATTCAAGCGGATTTTTAGTTGTCATCCCTGGGGTGGAAAAGGTTTTGACCCTGTGCCAAAAAAGGATGACAACTAAAAATTTGCCCACGCGCCATCTCGCACGTTCGCTAGAAATGTACACCGTACATTTCTTTTTTCGCTCCGTCGCCCTGGGGCGGAAAAGGTTTTGATCCTGTACCACCAAAAGAAGATTAATATTCCGCCATTGCCAATGGCAAAACCTATCAAAATACTATATTTACAGCTTAATTGAGTAGTTATGGTATTGTTACAAATAGAATGGGATCCTACCAAATTTATTGAAATAGGTTTTTTTAAGCTTCATTTTTATAGTGTGATGTGGATTGTTGCCTTTATTCTAGGCTTTTACATCATGAAACGTATCTACAAGCACGAAAACGAAACGAACGAGTCGTTAGATTCCTTATTTATTTATTCTGTTTTAGGTATTATGCTCGGAGCGCGGTTGGGTCATGTTATTTTTTACCAAGCCGAACTGATTACTGAGGATTTCTTTAGCATATTTCTACCTTTTAAATTTAAAGGTGGTATAGAGTTCACAGGTTTCCAAGGGCTTGCCAGTCACGGTGCTGCCATAGGTATGATTATATCCATGTACCTCTATAATAGAAAGGTTCTTAAACGTACCGTGCTTTGGATTTTAGACAGAATTGTTGTGCCTGTGGCCTTAGGTGCTGTTTTCGTTAGAATAGGAAACTTTATCAATTCTGAAATCATTGGAAAATACACTAACAGTGACTTTGGTGTGGTGTTTAAGCAATTAGGAGAAACACAACCGCGACACCCTGCACAACTTTATGAAGCGTTTTGCTATGTATTTGTTTTTCTGGCACTGTTCTATTTTTACTGGAAAACCAAAAAGGCCAATCAAGAAGGCTTTTTATTTGGGCTCTTCTTAGTTTTATTATGGACTATACGCTTTTTTGTTGAATTTGTGAAGGAAGCCCAAAATCCTGAGCGTGCAGATTGGCTCCTAAATACAGGTCAACTTTTAAGCATTCCATTTATTGTCATAGGACTTTATTTTATGTTTGTTTACAAACCCAAACGTTAAGAATTGAGTAAATGAAGCGTCTGATCTTTAAGGGTCTCCTTTTGGGATGCATGGCTCTATTTTTTAGCCATTGCAAAGAGAACAAAACTACGTCTTCCAGTACCTCAAAAGTTTCTATTCCTTTTAAAAAAGAAGGTACCTTAACAGTATTGAAATCTCAAAACGATTCTATCATCACCGAACTGGATATAGAGATTGCCGACAATGAGTATGAAACCCAAACAGGTTTAATGTACAGGACAGAGCTTAAGGAGAATCATGGGATGCTTTTTATATTTCCCGATGTGTCGTTCCGCAGCTTTTATATGAAGAATACCAAAATACCCTTAGATATCATTTATATTGATGAGAACATGAATGTTGTTAGTATTCAAAAAAACGCCCAACCGTTTGACGAGACCTCCTTACCATCTGAAGCGCCTGCTAAATATGTCCTAGAAGTGAACGCAGGCCTATCAGATTTATGGCAACTGCAAAAGGGTGACAAAATTACTTTTACTAAACAATAACGATAAAAAAAGCCTTTCTTGAGAGAAAGGCTTTTTTCATTATTAATTATTGAGGATTAAACTTACTCCTCATCTTCTTCTTTAACTTTCTTCTTTAAAGATTCGGCAGCGTCACCTTTTTTAGCTGTATCGTACATCAATGGTGTTGCGATAAACATAGAAGAATATGTACCTACAATAACACCAACGATTAATGCAAACAGTAAGCCTCTAAGCGAATCTGCACCAAATGCAAACATGGCCAATAATACCACTAACGTTGTTACAGACGTATTCAAGGTTCTGCTTAAGGTACTATTTAACGATGCATTGATGGTCTTATTAAACTCCCATGAGGTATGCTCGTTTAAAAATTCCCTAATCCTATCGAACACAACCACGGTATCGTTTAGCGAGTACCCGATTACCGTCAATATGGCTGCAATGAAGGCTTGGTCAATCTCCATACTAAACGGCATAAATTGCCATGCCAATGAGAATATTCCCAAAACAATTAATACGTCGTGGAAAACGGCCGCAACTGCTCCCAGAGAGAATTGCCATCTTTTAAATCTAAATAGAATATAAAGGAAAACCACCACTAAAGAGCCTAGAATTGCCCAAACCGATGATTTTTTAATATCATCAGCAATCGTGGGACTAACCTTGCTAGAAAACATTTTACCTATCTTTTCATCACCAGAGCCATCTAAAAACTCTTCATAAGTTATACCATCTGGAAGATAGTTAACAAGGGTCTGGAACAACTTAGCTTGTACCTCTTCATCTGCTTCTGTTGAGTTGTCCTCTACGCGATACTTGGTTGATATTTTCAACTGATTAGCACCACCAATGGTCTTAACCTCTACACTGCCGAAAGCGTCATTTAAATCACTTTTAACTTCCTCTACACTTACTTCTTGGGCAAAACGCACCAAGTAAGTTCTACCTCCAACGAAATCTATACCCTGATCTAGACCAACTGTAAACAAGGAACCTAAACTCGTTACTAATAATACTCCAGAAATAACGTAGGCAATTTTTCGTTTTCTTAAGAAGTTAATATTAACGTTCTTGAAGAGGCCTTTGGTCATAGCCGTTGCAAAATCCAACTTACCGCCTCTATTGGCCCACCAATCTATCAATAATCTGGTGATGAAAATGGCTGTAAACAATGAGGTGAGAATACCAATAATTAAAGTCGTTGCAAACCCTTTAATTGGTCCTGTACCAAATACAAATAAGATTAAAGCGGTTAATCCCGTGGTAATGTTGGCATCTAAAATAGATGACAAAGCATTGGCAAAACCATCCTTAATAGATTCTTTTTGAGGCTTGCCTTTTGCCAACTCCTCCCTAATGCGCTCAAAAATAAGAACGTTTGCATCAACAGAGATACCAATCGTTAAGACGATACCTGCAATACCTGGTAAGGTTAGAACAGCTCCTAAACTCGCAAGTACACCAAAAATCAATAAGATGTTTAACAGTAGTGCTATATCGGCAAAAATTCCAGCTTTACCATAGTAAAATACCATCCATAGCACCACAAAGGCTAAGGCAATTAAAAAGGACTTCATACCACTATCAATAGCTTCCTGACCCAATGATGGCCCAACCTCTTCAGCTTGAACGATCTCAGCTGAAGCAGGTAATTTACCAGCGCGCAAGACGTTAGCCAAGTCAATAGCCTCTGTTAACGAGAACGCACCAGAAATTTGGGAATTTCCACCGGAAATAGGACCGTTGGATACACTTGGTGCTGAATACACGATGTCATCCAAAACAATAGCAATATAACCTTGGGTTTCAAAAGCCTGTTTGGTCATGGCTTCCCAAATTTTAGCTCCTTTAGCATTCATTTGCATGCTTACTGCAGGTCTGCTCAATTGGTCGTAATCCTGTCTGGCATCAGTAATAACCGCACCACTTAATTCTGGTACACCATCTCTATTTCCTTTAATAGCGTATAATTCTGAATATTCTGATTCTTCTTGTTGAATTCCCCAAACGAACTTCACGTAACGCATCTCTGCGGGAAGTAAGGATCTATTCTTCGGGTCGTTTAATTGAGCCATGACCTTTTCGCGGTCTTTTGCCAAGAACACACCTACAACAGGACCACCATTACCATAACTCTGAATGCCCAGTGGATTTACTTTTTCAATGTCTGTAGAATCCGATTCTATCTGTCCTGTTAAATCATCGATAACACTAGATGTGGTATCTTGCTCTTCCTGTGCTTCTTCCTCTTCACTGGCTTTCTCTTTTGCCTCATTAGCCTCTACTAAGGCTTGGTTAACCTGTAACACGTAAGGTAGCACCTCTTGAGTTTTATAGGTTTCCCAAAATTGTAATTGCGCTGTTTTGGTTACAAGGTCCTTTACACGCTCAATGTCTTTGGCACCTGGTAACTCCAATAATATTCGACCTGAATTACCTAGTCTTTGAATATTTGGAGAGGTCACCCCAAACTTATCAATACGCTTTCTTAAAACCTCAAATGCCGAAACTATAGATTCATCGATCTTGGTTTCAATAATGCTTTTAACCTCGTCATCGGACATATCAAACTTGATTTCCTCACTCAACGAACGATTGGCAAATATATCTGGAGAAGCCAATTTTGTATCTCCCTTAATGGCATCCCAGGCTCTGAAAAACGACTGCAGGTAAGACTCTTGGGCATCCTTTTGTAATTCCTCGGCATCATCCAAGGCCTTGTTAAAGACTGGGTCTTTACTGTTGTTTGCCAAACCTTTTAAAATATCCTTTACCGAAATTTGAAGGATTACATTGATACCTCCCTTAAGATCTAGACCTAAGTTCATGGCATTATTTTGAACGTCGGTATAGGTATAATCTGCTACACCTAAATCGTAAACCTTGATCGGTACAAGATCTCCATCTACTTCTACTTTCGAAGTTTTTAATGAATCGAGATACCTAATTTCGGCTTCATTTCTTTTATCCTGATAATTTTCTTCCGTTTCAGGAATGCGCTCAATAGCTGCTATCTTTGCTTCCTCTTCTATTTGATTGGCCTTGAAGGTGAATGATAATTGGTAAATACTTACCAGACCGAATAAAAACGCAAAAAGTTTTATTAATCCTTTATTTTGCATGATTTTGTTGTTTATAGTCGAATTTAAATCGGGCAAATATAGGTTTTAAGACCAAATCCGACAATTAATTTTATGAATATAAGTTGTGTTGAAAATCCCTTTTTGGATATTTATCTATGTGGGATTTTTAAAATTGGAACTAGGCCATAGGTCCTGCCCTGACTTCTGGTAAGCTACCCCTCGACCTTTGCTGTTTGTCTCCTTTTTTAAAAGACCATTTCCTTGCTTTTTGGTAGGCCCAAAAGCACTGGTTGGAGGTAAAAAACGCTATATCATCATTATGATTTACCGTTGTAAATCTATCTGCCTTAATGTTTAAGTTGACAATTTCAGTTGACTCTAAGTCCCAGTGAGAACTATTCTCTGCCTTTAATTCTGATATTTTTAAAATGTAATCATTACCAGTCTCTTTAATTGGGGCTTTTGTACCTGAGACTGCTCCTGTAATTGCAAAATTTAACCCATCTTCTAGAGCTAAGGCATTTTGCATGTCATAGATACCAGAAGCACTGAAATATGTGATTTTTAACTCACCTGTATCAAGCTCTGTAATAGTAATGCGCTGTGCACCATTTGAGATTAGAATTGACTTGAGTTTTTCTAATGCAGCAGAGGTCTCTTGAGGTAGTCGCTCCTGATTTCCTGTTTCAATTACAATTTGTTGGTTCGGTAAGGTTACAGAGTTTATGTAAACCGAGACCAATGCTAGAAGCAGAATGACAACCGATATGTTGAGTTTGATTCGCATTTTGGCCAAATATAAAAAAAGAGTAGCGAAAACGCTACTCCTTATTATTTTAGGTAAAACTGAATTAAGAATTTATGCTTTCTTGGATTCTTCTTTGTAACCAAAAATAAATCCAAACAAAGAGCCGATTAGCATAATGACATGACCGTTAGGAAATTCCATCAATAAAGAAAATAAAAAGGCAACCAACTGACCCATTGTAATAAAGATCAAAAGCACTAAAAGTTTCTTCATAGTCATAGCTTGCTCTATAAACTCTAGTTCTTAATTATTTACATTCCTTTCATTTCGGTGTAACCTTCTGGAGGTGTCATATCAAATTTATCATCAGACACTGATGTCTTTTCAATATTAGTAACTTCCATAGTTACAGTCATAGCCATACCTTGTTGGTTCATATTCATAACCATGTACATTGGATAGCCCTGTATTTTTTTACTTAACATGGCTGTTTGTTGAGTCATAACAGGAACTATTTCATCTGTAATAAACATGGACATTTTTATCTCTGACCCATCTTGATTTACAGTTATAATTTTTTCCTTGCACTCATAACCCAAAACTGTTTTGGTGGCCGTTCCATCTTCAATTTTAATATTTTCTTCCATTTCTGGAGTAACCTCAACATCCTGAATGTTATATTTTTTACCCATCATTGGGTTATCCATTAAAGTCATTGACTTCATTTTGTCTTGGCTAGAAATAATGGTCATTGGTCCAGACATGGGATTGTTCATCTCCACACGAGAATTGCTTCCCTTAAAATAAGTTGTAGAGACCATTTCTCCCATAGCATCCAATTGGGCCTGCATCTGTGGGTTGTCTGTAGATATAGTTTGCTTTGTGGTGATGACACCTTCTGTTAGTTTTTCTTGTGCTGTAGCTACCAAACTTAAAACCACAACACAACTAAATAAGAGTAATTTTTTCATTATATAAATTTTATGTTCACAAGATAAAAACAAAAACCTTACCAACCATGAGTCGGTAAGGTTTTTAAGCTATTTCATTTTAAATTATAATTCTAAAAGTCCGTTGGTTTTCTTAACACCCTCAGCACTTTCTGCCAAATGCGCTTTTTCAGCATCACTTAATGGGACGTCCACTATTTTCTCTATTCCATTACGTCCTAATAAAACAGGAACACCAATACAAAGGTCACTTAGCCCATATTCACCTTCTAAAAGAGCGGAACAAGGGAACATCTTCTTTTGATCGCAGGCTATAGCTTGAACTAAGGCCGATACAGCAGCACCAGGAGCATACCATGCAGAGGTACCCAACAATTTAGTCAATGTAGCACCACCAACCTTGGTATCTTCCTTAACTTGATCCAATCGTTCTTCTGAAATGAATTCTGAAACTTTAATACTGTTCCTGGTCGCATGAGAGGTTAAAGGCACCATACCTTTATCGCTGTGTCCTCCAATGACCATACCGTCAATATCACTAATTGGTGCATCCATAGCTTCGGCTAATCTGTATTTAAACCTTGCAGAATCCAAAGCACCACCCATACCAATTATTTTATGCTTAGGTAGGTCTGTAGTTTTGTGCACTAAATACGTCATCGTATCCATAGGGTTACTTACAACGATGATTATTGTGTTTGGAGAATGCTCAACCAAACTAGCGGAAACTGTTTTAACGATACCAGCATTGATTCCTATTAATTCCTCACGCGTCATTCCAGGTTTACGCGGAATACCAGAGGTAATTACACAAATATCACTTCCTGCTGTTTTTGAATAATCATTGGTACTTCCTACAATTTTAGTATCAAAGCCGTTAAGCGATGCACATTGCATCAAGTCCATGGCTTTTCCTTCGGCATAGCCTTCTTTAATATCTAAAATGACAACTTCTGAAGCAAAATTTTTAATTGCTATATATTCTGCACAGCTCGCTCCAACGGCACCCGCGCCAACTACAGTTACTTTCATGTGTTTTAATTTTTTGGTTTTACTTAAAATTGACTACAAAAATAAGGCATAGCTTACAATTTTCTATGATATATGTCATAGTTAACAATAAGAAAACACCGAGTTCTTACACTGGTTTTATCCAGAGCAAATGTTGCCATTTTTCCTTTTCCCTTAGGACAAGACTAATATTAACCACAAACAAAGCACCGGTTTGAAGTAATTCTGGCAGGTCCTCTGGCTCTAAAAACACATGAAATAAAAATATATGCAGGGTTATTGGCAGTAAAAACAAGGCCCCAACAAAACCAGTGCCTTGAAATATTAACAACAGACCAAATACTAATTCGCAAATACCCAGAACTTCCCAAAAGTAACCCGTTTGCTTAGCACCATTTATATAAAGTACCTTTTGTAGGGTATTTTCCTGATTTGGACTCGTAAATTTTTGGGCTTTTTCTACGACCTCTACAGGCGCTGGTATGGGTTTTTGAAACTTTTGAATTCCTCCATAAATCATGAAGCCTCCTAAAAAGAGCCTTAAAACAATGAAAATATAACTATATATCTGTCTCATATCTATATTAATCAAAAGAAACCTGACCTTCGTTAGGTTGATAAACAAAATTAAAGGTGTAGTGATCCAAGTCATTGGCTGCAATGATAGGCGTAATCTCTGCAGGTGCATCTTTATAAAAACTTAAAATCTGAACCTTTGCATAACGCCCATCTGCTGTTCTAAAAACAATGGTGTTACCTAAAGGGCTCACGGTATTGGTAGGAGGATTATAATTGTACCATCCGTTGTCTGAACCAGTAGGTATTGCCAAGCCTTCACCACTATCTTGAACAAATAAGGACTCATCTACTTCTGTGACGTTTTCAAAAGTGGTATTAACCAAATAGGCTGCGGCATTACCATTACGCTGTGGTTCTTGAGCCAATCCTGTAGTTGCACCTCCATTGACAAGAATTGTGGTACCTCTAAAGGCAATATCCCAATCTGTCTCACTCGTGGTAATACTACCAGATGAAAAATCGAATTTTACAAACTCTCCTGAAATTGTGGGCGGATTGGTGCTAAAATCACGCTCTGTTGGAGCGAATAAATTAGTAACGAGCTCAGATTCAATAGGATTTGAAGTTATGGAATCGTCATCACTGCAATTGTAAAATGATAAAATAATTAGTGTAAAAACTGTAACAAGTTTTAATGTTCTCATAAGAAAATGTTTAAATATTTATGTTTAATGTTCCGTAAAAAATTCGTCCAGGAATGTTGCTAATGAAGATACCGTCATCTGGACCTGACGGCACATCTCTAAAATTGAATACATTGTCTATCCCAAAGCCTAATTCGTAATCTTTGAATAGTGTTTTGTTAATAGCAAAATCCCAAATGACATTGGCCTCAACAAACTCATCGAAAATGTCTAGATAAGCGTTGCCATTCGTATCAAACAAACCAAATTTACTTCTGTAAACCCCTCTTATATTAGCATTGAGATTCCACTTAGGAATGTTGTAGAATACTTTTAAATTGGCCATGTGGCGGGACCGATTAAACAGGCCAAAATAGTCGTCTAGGTCTAGGGTGGTAAACCCTACAACGGTGCCATTATTGGTTATTTGCCTAGTAACCTCACCATTATTAAAATCGTCTTCAGCGGTTTTATCTCTTGCAAATAACAATTGATACCCTCCTGAAATGTTTAGATTATCACTTATGTTGAAACTAGAGTTAAATTCCAAACCTTGCGTGTAAGCCTCATCAATATTAAAATAGCTGAATACATTTTGGCCACTTATCTGATTTGCAATAACTCGTGTATCTATGAGATTGCTAATAGTGTTTCTAAAAACATTGATGCTTAGTTGAATTGAAGAAGACGGCTTAAAATCGAAACCTAAATTCAGTGCAACAGACCGCTCTGGACGTAATTCACCGTTAAATTGGCTTATAATCTGATCTAAATTATTGGATGAGTTTTCGGTTAACCTACCCTGATTATCCAACTCTTGTAACTGATCAGGAACGGCATTATAACCAAGGACGGTATATCCAATTGTAGCGTTGGAAAAATCAAAATATAATTGCCTAAAATCTGGTGCCTTAAAGCCGTATCCTACCGACCCTTTGACGGCCAAAGTTTCGGTTAGGGCATAGCGCAATGCCAGCTTGGGACTAAACTGTGACTCATATTCATTATGGCTATCGTATCTGGCACCTAGAATAATATTTAAGCGTTCAAAAAAGTTGCCATCATACTGAATATAAATATACGGTGCATTAAATATTGGTGTTTCAAAGAAATCTGTTCGTCTAAGGGTTTCATGGGTTAATCCAAAACCAGTTATAAGGTTATGTTCGTTATTAGGCTTAAAAGTTATTCTAACCTCTGGACGCAAAAAAAGTTGATCAAAGTTATTCTGGCTAAACGTATCTCCAAGGGGATCGTTTAAAAACTCTTCGGCTTTAAATTGAGTTCCGTACAACTCGAGATAACTGTTCCAACGGTCATTAAATTCGTGATCTGCTTTAAATAAGGCATTCCACTCGTTAATTTCACTCTTCCCTGCTAAATCTTGGGACGCCACATTGTCCTGGTTTTGATGATAAAAGCGTCCAGAGCCAGTAAGTTTTGTGTCATTGGAGACTTGATAACTTACCTTGGCATTTATTGTGTAATTTTCAAAGGGTTCAACGGTGTTGAATCCATCTCCTTCTAATAAATCAAAACCCTCACTACTATTTCTATTAACAAAAAGAGTGTAGCCAACCTTTTCATTCTTGACATTAATATTAGTGGCAATATCGTGAGCATTTAAGGACCCTCCTCGGTAACGAATATTTCCCTTAAAACCAGGTTTTGGGTCTTCCGTAATAATATTTACCACACCGCCCAAAGCCTCGTTTCCGAACAAACTTGAGGATGCGCCTTTCACTATTTCTATTTGCTTAATATTCCCTACACTTACCCGACTTAAATCAAGTGTCCCGGCTGACCTTCCAACTAAAGGAACACCGTCTATTAGAATTAAAGTATACTGACTGTCCAAGCCCTGCATTTGAATGCCCTCACCACCACCAAAATCTGGCACCGTTACCAACCCTGTCTGTTCGTTAAGCACTTCTGAAATTCGTACTGCATTTATTCTATCAATATCCTTTTTGGAGATTACTTGTGCTGGCAAAGGCACAGAAGATAACTGCCTCAGCGTGCGCGTAGCCGTTATTAGAACAGGCTCTAATTCCTCCACAACTACAGAGTCATTTTTCTTTTCTTGCTGCACCTGACCAAAGGCCAGACCGTTAAAAAAAATCAAAAAATAAAGTGTTAAATTATTTTTATTTAGACTCATTCCATATAAATTTGCGGCAAATATATATGTTATTTTAATTTGTTCTAAATAAGAATAGATAAAATTTTCAACTCAATTTTAACTCTAAAACCAAAAACTCTAAAAATGAAAAGACTAGCTTTTTTAAGTGTATTATTTTTAACATTTTCACTTACCAATCAGGCTCAGAACAAAAAGCAAAAAGACGCTGAAGCCATTAAAAAAATGTGTGGCTGCTATGAGGTTACATTTGATTTTGCCGAAACTTTTGAATATTCTGATGACCCAAATTATGTTAGGTCTGAGGTAAAACATGACCGTGGCTTGGAATGGGTAGAACTTGTCGAGAATGAAGAAAATAAAATAGTACTACAACATTTACTCATCGTTGGACCTCCACAAAAGCAAAGCATTGTAAAACATTGGCGCCAAGACTGGCTCTATGAAAATACTGAACTGTATATGTATGACCATGACAATACATGGAACTATGTTAAACTTGACCAAGCTGATGTTGTGGGACAGTGGACCCAAAAAGTGTTTCAAGTAGACGACAGTCCTCGTTATGAAGGGACGGCGTCTTGGGTTCATGTAGATGGAAAAAGCTTCTGGGAGAATACCACTGATGCACCACTTCCAAGACGAGAGCGTACTACACGAAGCGACTACAACGTTACCGTTAGAACCAATAAGCATGAAATTACCGATTATGGCTGGATTCATGACCAGGACAACTTAAAAGTTGTGCGTGCATCTGAAAAACCTGATTTTACTCTAGCTAAAGAAAAAGGACTAAACACTTACACTAAAGTAAACGACGATAAATGTGAAGCCGCGCAAAAATGGTGGACTAAAAATGCCAGTACCTGGGCCATTGTGCGCAGCAAATGGGATGCTATTTTTGCACAAGACAAAGATTTGGTTTTGAAGAAAAGTATTGATGGCAAACCTTTGTTTAGACACTTATTTGCGGAAGATTTTGATACTTCTGAATCGTCCATCAATAAAACCATTGATGCCTTTGTAGTAGGCAAGTAAGGTTGCTCAAACAAATCAAAAAAGCGCAGTCCTAGGGCTGCGCTTTTTTTTTATTATCTAAATCCAAAATTAATTCCAACAGAGAATGCGTGGAATTCTGAAATATGATATTCTGCATTAAGCCTAAAAAACCCTAGCTTTAATTTTGTTCCTAGTGTTCCTCTTAGGGCTGAAATTTCGCTAGAAACTGAAAATGGGTCAACTATGGTTTGGGTTATTAAAACGCCATCCGTCACCCTATAATTCCCCTTTAAATCTGAATCTGAGGTTCCTGAAACATAGCCCAACCCGCCATAAAAGTTAATGACAGGTAATTTTGTAGAGGCAATCAACTGAAACAACCAGGTATCTGTATTATTTTCCAAAACTTGGTTCTCGCCCTCAATACCTGAGGAGTCCGTGATATCATAAGACCCATTAAGATGCGTATAAGCGACTAAACCAGAAATTGCAATTGGCAATATTTTATCTGCTGGCAGCCACTCTGTAAATTCAGCTTGCAGAGCGCCACCATACATACCTAAGCTAACCTCATCTGTTTTAATGGAAGGCACATAACGGGCTTTAAGTTCTAGACCACTGCTCAAACCCACAGCGCCTTGAAGAAAAGCAGTTGGTACTAAATTACCACTAGCGTCGCCAATGCCTTGTGGTAACTCGACAGTAACGGTCTGGGACCCGAAAATTGGGTCGTCATATTGCACCTCTACAAAAATATCTGGATTATTCTCTCCTAACACCGATGCAACTAATTGTGAAGAAGGTCCTTGGGTAAAATTGATATTATTATAATCTGCTGAGTTTAAAAGGAACGACTTATCATCGTTATTGATTAAGGAGGCACCTGCTATAACGGAAATTTCAAATCCACCTAGGGGTTTCACTTTTGCCGAATTAAACCAATTGGTATTCATACTATGCATTAATGCATTGGTTCCAGGAGCCAAATAATCATTGGCAAAACGCTGGGCATCCTCTACACCTGCAGTTAAGATGACATCGATATCATTTTGAGCGTTTATTGCTAGTAGTGGGAGCATTACAATGAGCCATAGACTAAGTTTTCTCATCGGTTTAAGATTTAGATTTGGTTTCAACGATACTAAAATAACGTATTATCGGTATTTTTAGTCTTTAGTCGATAAAAAAGAGCAATTATACGTTCGTACAATTGCCCTTTTCTTCTAAATAACCTATTTCTAATTACGCATCAATATTGGCGTAAATGGCATTTTTCTCAATGAATTCCCTTCGCGGTGGCACTTCATCTCCCATAAGCATCGAAAATATGCGATCGGCCTCGGTACCATTTTCTATTTGTACTTGGCGCATGGTTCTAAATTCTGGATTCATCGTAGTATCCCATAGTTGCTCGGCATTCATTTCCCCAAGACCTTTATAACGTTGAATTTTGGAATTATCGCCAAATTCAGCAACGATTTGATCGCGTTCTTTATCCGTCCAGGCATATTGCTTTTTTGCTCCTTTTTTAATGAGATATAATGGTGGAGTTGCAATATAAACATGCCCTGCCTCAATCAATTCTCGCATATAACGGAAAAAGAAGGTTAAAATCAATGTAGCGATATGGCTACCATCAATATCGGCATCACACATAATCACGATTTTGTGATAGCGCAGTTTAGAAAGGTTTAATGCTCTAGGATCTTCCTCCGTACCTATTGTAACACCAAGTGCCGTAAAAATATTCTTTATCTCTTCATTTTCAAAGACCTTATGTTGCATGGCCTTTTCTACGTTAAGAATTTTACCTCTCAACGGCAAAATAGCTTGAAAATTTCTATCGCGACCTTGTTTTGCAGTACCTCCCGCAGAGTCTCCCTCAACTAAAAATACTTCGCATTTTTCGGGATCTTGCTCGGAACAATCACTTAATTTTCCAGGCAACCCGCCTATGCTCATTACTGTTTTACGCTGAACCATTTCGCGGGCTTTCTGCGCGGCATGACGTGCTTGTGCAGCTAAAATTACTTTTTGTACTATGGTTTTTGCATCATCCGGATGTTCTTCAAGATAGTCCGTTAGCATTTCTGAAACAGCTTGAGAGACCGAAGCTGACACTTCCCTGTTACCTAGTTTCGTCTTTGTTTGCCCTTCAAACTGAGGTTCTGCTACTTTTACTGATACAATCGCTGTTAAACCTTCTCGGAAATCATCTCCAGAAATATCGAATTTCAATTTATCTAACATCCCTGAACTGTCAGCATATTTCTTTAACGTGTGCGTTAGTCCGCGTCGGAAACCAGATAAATGTGTACCGCCTTCATGGGTGTTTATGTTATTAACATAGGAATGCAAATTTTCACCGTACGAGGTATTATACACCATGGCAACTTCTACAGGAACCCCATTCTTTTCTCCTTCAAAGGCAATAACATCTTTCATAAGTGGCTCACGATTGCCATCCAAGAACTTAACGAACTCTGGCAAACCTTCTTCTGAATAGAAGGTTTCACCTTCAAATGTGCCATCTTCCTTTTTACGTCTTCGGTCTACAAGGTGAATGGTAATGCCTTTATTTAAATAAGCTAACTCACGCATACGGCTTGCCAAAGTATCATAATTATATTCAAGGGTCTGCGTAAATATTGTTGGGTCGGGCTTAAAAGTTACAATGGTTCCTGTCTTATCGGACTCTCCCACTACTTTAACAGGATATAAGGTCTTGCCACGTTCATACTCCTGCTCCCATATTTTTCCTTCTCTATGGACTGTAGCCTTTAAATGAACTGACAAAGCATTAACACAACTTACACCAACACCGTGTAGACCACCTGAAACTTTGTAGGAATCTTTATCAA
>CAZGDG010000054.1:2649-22032 GCA_964524415.1 uncultured Flavobacteriaceae bacterium | reverse complement strand
TTTAAAGATATGACTTCCTGCGACGAAGGTGTCCGCACCGGCTGCTACCAAAGCTGCTATATTTTTGTCGGTAACACCACCATCAATTTCAATTCTGGTGTCTAGATTTTGGGCGTCGATAAGCGCTCGTAATTTTTTGATGCGTTGGTACGTAACATCTTCAAATTTTTGCCCTCCGAAGCCTGGGTTAATGGACATGAGTAAGACCATATAGCATTCCGGTAGGATGTCCTCCAACATGCTGATAGGCGTCGTGATATTTAAGACCACACCCGCTTTACACCCAGTTGCCTTGATTTGCCGTAGGGTACGGTGTAAATGTACTGTAGATTCGTAATGTACGGTGATAATATCAGCACCAACTTTAGCGAAGTCTTCAATATAACGTTCGGGTTTTTCAATCATGAGATGCACATCCAAGGGTTTGGTCGCGTGCTTTTTTATGGCTTGGATGACAGGCATTCCATAAGAAATGTTAGGTACAAAATGACCATCCATAACATCGATATGAAACCAGTCGGCAGCACTGGCATTTACCATTTCGGTATCGCGTTGTAAGTTACCAAAATCGGCAGCCAGCATCGATGGAGCAATAAGTTTTGAAGCCATAGTCAAGGGTGTTTTTAATCCGTTGCAAAGGTAGTGATTTTGTGGAAGTTTATTAAGGTGTGATGGTTTTTTGGTCTTTGGTCATTGGTCTTTGGTATTCTGTGAGTTAGTGATATGGTTAAGGAGTTATAGGGTTATAGGGTTATAAGGTTATGAGGTGAAAGGGTCTTTGGTCTCGGATTATTTTTCTCTGTTCTCTATTTTATACTGTCATTCTGAGCGCTAGCGAAGAATCTCTTTTTTCTTTTTTATTCATGATATATTCATCTTGATAAAGCGGTATTCATGAATGCAAAATCATTTATTCGTGCTTGCGCACTCATTAATGCTATGCATTTCCATTGATGAAAAAAGAAACAAAAAAATCTAGGCTGCAGTTTTTGAGTCTTGAAAACCTGGCAATATGGTGTTATTGTCTTTTCTGTGATTATGTACTTTTTTGCATCGCCCAAAAAAGTACCAAAAAACGCTAGGCTTACCAAGCTTCTTCACCCATGACGCCTTACGGCCTAAACAAAACGAACTCAAGAAATTTTAAAATTATGTTTTTCTTAATTCCACGCGCCAGCTGGCCTCTTCGCTAAAATCATCCACTGGATGATTTTTAACGCTCGATCCGGGTCCCGAGGTCGCTTGGTAGGCCGGACCTTACTCACGTAAAACCTGGGTTGTAAGTCGTGAATTGTGAATTGGTCTTTGGTGTTGGGTCTTTGGTTTTTAGGGATACTCTGCTGCTGGAAATCGTGAAATTGGACCTTGGCTGATGCACTACATTTTATAGTGCGCTAGAAGGTCGATAGCCTTAAAAAATGAACCCACGGTAATCAGCCGTGGGTTCTTTCATCAATCAAAAAACGAACAGTTATGTTTTGTAACTGTTGCTACCTTTATAAGGTTAGACAGTAAAGATACAAAAAACTAACCTAAATATGTTTTTAAGATTTTGCTTCGTGAGGTGTGCTTTAACCTACGAATGGCTTTTTCTTTAATTTGTCTTACACGTTCGCGTGTTAAATCGAACGTTTCTCCAATTTCTTCTAGGGTCATGGGGTGTTGGTTGCCCAGACCAAAATATAAGCGAATAACATCGGCTTCACGCGGTGTAAGCGTTTCCAGGGCACGTTCTATTTCCGTACGTAAGGACTCGTGTAACAAATCTTTGTCCGGATTTGGCGATTCGCCACTGCGCAATACATCGTAAAGGTTGGAGTCTTCGCCTTCGACCAAGGGTGCATCCATACTAACGTGGCGTCCTGAGTTTTTCATGGACTCCTTAACATCGTTAATGGTCATATCCAATTCCTTGGCAATTTCCTCTGCCGATGGCGGGCGTTCATGACTTTGCTCCAAAAAGGCAAAGGTTTTATTGATCTTATTGATAGACCCAATTTTGTTGAGCGGTAAACGTACAATTCGAGATTGTTCTGCTAGTGCCTGCAAAATGGATTGTCTGATCCACCAAACCGCATAGGAGATAAATTTAAATCCTCTGGTTTCATCAAAACGTTGTGCCGCCTTAATAAGCCCAAGATTACCTTCATTGATTAAATCAGGAAGGGTTAAACCTTGATTTTGGTATTGCTTGGCCACAGACACCACGAAACGAAGGTTAGCTTTGGTCAATTTCTCCAAAGCGACTTGGTCACCCGCTTTAATGCGCTGTGCCAGTTCCACTTCCTCGTCGGCCGTGATAAGGTCAACCTTTCCAATTTCTTGTAGGTACTTGTCTAGTGATGCGGTCTCCCTGTTGGTGACCTGTTTGGTGATTTTAAGCTGTCTCATCTAAAAATTTGGATTTGTACAAAATTATGGCAAACACAAAGGTTCCTGTAATTATACGTTAAACATCCAAAAAATGTTACAAAAAGCCTAAAAAAATTTGAACGGCTTTATTAACATGTACATTATCAAGGCATAAGATTTTTGGATAAGGCTATTGAAAACTTGATTGAAATCATTGTACAGATTAAGGCTGCTTATTAATTTGAACATACTAATAAGGGATATTCCATTCATTATTATGAGAGGCAATCTAATGATATCCGTAGTTTTTCTGCTGACCTATGGCATCACATTTGGACAGAACAAGATCATTGAAAGTAAGTCTATTAACTACTATAAGGTGTGGATAAAAACTGATGCTGGTCAAACTAAAGGATTCCTATACAAGATAGATGATAAAGGTGTGCTTGTCTCTAAACGAAAAAATATAGAAGACAACCAGTTGCTGTTTGTGGCTCTAGATCGGATTAAATCCATCAAGTTAAGACGACATGGTAGGGTGTTAAGGTCAGCAGCAATTGGATTGTTAGGCGGGGCCGTGCTTGGAGCTGGAATTGGGTATGCACAGGGGAATGATGCGTCTACTTCTTCTTTAAATATTTTAAGTACAAGGGAGGAGAAAGCAGGTGCTGGTGCTATAGTTTTGGGGATTCCCGGAGGTATTATTGGAGCCCTAGTTGGTACAGGGAGAAAGAGTTTTGAAATTAAGGAGGCTAATAAGGATTGGATTGATGCGTTACAATTGTATAGTATTCACTATCAAATGACAAATTGAAGTAGCCCTACAAATGGTTGTTTTAAAAGCCTTAGTTAGTTGCTGGCATTAGTTGGAGTTTCCTTTTAGTACAGGTCGGTTAGTGTTTTAAAAATTTTAAACCTATTGTAATGGTTTTCCAAGTTATTCTTAAAAGACAGCTTCTTTTAATGGTTGTTGTGCTTGGAACTGTCATCGTTCATGGACAGGACCTTGATAAAGCGAAATTGAAATTTAAATCGTGGTCTGTGACGCCATTGGAAGTTTATGATTTTGCAAATAGGAACAATGAGATGTTTTCCGGTTTAACGCGAATGTCAATTACCCTGGATGCATCCTATGCATTACAAAAGCATCTATTTAGTCTCTCTGGGAGCTATGGGCAAGAATCCGGCATTTTTAGTGGTACTGCTAGTTTTAAGCAATTGAGTTTGCTATATGGTAGGGAATTTGAGCTAAAGGAATGGCTTTTTGCTGAAACGCATTTAGGAGGTGGCCTGTTTTTTTACGACAGCAGTGACTCTCCAATACACATTAGTACCTTTTCTGTGCCAATAGTTGGTAAAATTAGATTTAAGACTGGTGAAAGATTTTCTATTGGATTACGGCTGACATACCTTTTTAATTCATTTAACAATTTATACTCAGGAGGCTTGTCTTTGCAATGGAATTACTAGGCAAAGAACTGCGCTAACGTTTTGAAAAACTTGTCTCAAGAAAAAATAAAAGGCCGAAAGGAATACTTAAATTTTTATCAATTTTTTGTTGGTAAGATTGATATCGTCCAACATTTCATTGGTAAATTTAAAGTGCCCTTTGGTCGTAATAAGCCTGAAACGCCTTGACTTGAGGGTGCTTAAGGTGTTGAGAAAGAGCCATTTTGATTTGAGTAAGTTAGGCTTTTCACTTTTTAGGCTAATATCAAAATAATGTTGGGTCCCATTTTTCTCTGCCACGATATCTGGCGTTATGCTCACCTCACTGCCTTTTTTTAAAAAGGATTTAGGAGTTTCGAATCCTTCGATATCGGCTTTAATGTTCTCAAATCCGTGTTGCTCCAAATAGCGTACGGAGTCCTCTAAAATGCTTTTATACTTGTCTTTATCTGCTTGAATCATAGCCCATAATATAGTGATTTTTCTATAAAAAGTCAAGTAAAGCCCTAAAGATCTTTTGATAGTCTCGATTCAAAGCCTTTTTATGAACCATAAAAGCATTGAATTAAAATGACCGAGATCAGTGTTTAATAATTTGATTCGGTTTAAGTTTATACGTGCTATTAACAACACTTTAAACGTTTTATCATGAAAAATCTATTAAAATTTGCAGCATTCGTATTACTAAGCTTAAGTTTTACAGCTTGTGACGAAGTGGATGAACTCACGGAAATTGATTTTAACACCACACTGAATGAATCTATTAATGTTTCCGTGCCTGCTGGTGAGGCCTTAGTGTTAAATGAAACAACACTAATTAACATCAGCAACAACGATACCCAAGACTATATTGACGCATTACAGGATGTAAGTATTACAAGTTTTACCTATCGTTTGGTTGACTTTACCGGTGACCCTGAAGGTACTGTTACGGGACAGTTCCAAGCTGATGGTATTACCCTTGTAAATCACGATATGGTGGTAAAAGACGAGGTTGATGCTGGTACCGTATTTGAAGTCACAGACCCTGCTTTATTGAATACTGTTGCCAACAAACTAAAAAGTGGAAACAACGTGGCTGTAGGTATTTCAGGGACTTCAACTTGTGCTGAGCCAATGAATTTTACCATTGTAATGACCCTTGAATTGGCCGTTACGGCAGATGTGCTCTAAGCACTTACATCATAAAAAAACCGCTTCAGTTTTGAAGCGGTTTTTTGATATGTAGTGAGGATTAATCCTCTTTATTATTATCTCTATTGCGGTTATCCCGTCCTCGGTTGCGATTGTCCCGATTTCGGTTGTCGCGTCCGCGATTATTGCCACCACGATTATTATCACGAGGTGGACGCGGCTGCCAGCCCTCTGGTTTAGGTAGTATGGCTTTGCGAGATACCTTTTCACGCTTCGTTTTTGGGTCGAATCCAAAGTACTTCACATCAAAGACATCACCCATGTTTACAACGTCCGTTACATTCTCTGTACGTTCCCAGGCTAATTCACTAACGTGTAGCAAGGTTTCGTTACCAGGTGCTTCGGTGTATTCTACCACAGCCCCAAAATCGAGAATCTTAACCACTTTAACCTCGTAAATGCTACCAGGTTCTGGCTTAAACATTAAGGCATCAATGGTTGCAATCACTTTATCGATTCCCTCTTGGTCCGTACCGAGGATTTCTACGATACCCTCTTCCGTAACCGGATCTTCGTTGATGACTATAGTGGTGTTGGTGTCTTTTTGTAGTTCTTGAATCACTTTACCACCAGAACCGATAACGGCACCAATGTATTCCCCTGGAATAATTTTGGTCACCATTTTTGGCGCATGTGGTTTTACTTCTGGATTTGGTTGTGCAATCGTGTCTGTTAGCTTTTCAAGAATATGTAAACGACCATCACGGGCTTGTTTTAAGGCTTTAACCAACACTTCATAGGACAATCCCTTGATTTTGATATCCATTTGACAGGCCGTAATCCCATCTGCTGTACCGGTCACTTTAAAATCCATATCACCTAAATGGTCTTCGTCACCGAGGATGTCTGACAGCACCGCATACTTCCCAGTATCGGCATCTGAAATTAGACCCATGGCAATACCGGAAACCGGTTTAATCATTTGCACACCAGCATCCATAAGTGCCATAGTTCCGGCACAAACTGTAGCCATTGAAGACGAGCCATTAGATTCAAGCACTTCAGACACTACTCTCACCGTGTATGGGCAATCGTCTGGTACCATACCTTTAAGGGCACGTTGCGCTAGGTTTCCATGACCTATTTCCCGACGTGAGGTACCACGAATAGGACGTGCTTCACCTGTAGAAAATGGTGGAAAATTATAGTGTAAGTAGAAGCGCTCTTCACCTTCATAAGACGGCATATCAATAACGTTGGATTCCCTAGAGGTTCCTAAGGTTACGGTAGCCAAAGCTTGTGTTTCGCCACGTGTAAAAATTGAGGATCCGTGGGTTGATGGTAAGTAATTTACCTCGCACCAAATAGGTCTAATATCTTCTGTTTTACGTCCGTCTAGTCGTAAGCCTTCATTTAGGGTTAAGTCTCTAACCGCTTTCTTTTGCGCTTTCGCAAAATATTTGTGAATGAGTTTGCCTAATGCCTCTTGTTCTTCTTCCGAGAAGGCCGCAAAGACCTCTTCTTTAATATCGCTAAAGGCTTGTCCGCGCTCGTGTTTGGACGATCCTGCCTTGGCCACTTCATAGGTTTTGTCATAAACCATATCGTGGATTTTTTGTTCTAAGGCTTCGTCTTCGGCTTCCGGTTCATACTCACGGGTCTCTTTTTTACCAAAGGCTTCCGCTAATCTTAACTGTGCCTCACACTGAACCTTAATGGCTTCATGTGCTGCTTTTATAGCTTCGGTCATCTCTTCTTCTGAGATTTCCTTCATTTCACCCTCGACCATCATAACCGAGTCTGCTGAAGCGCCGATCATCATGTCTATATCGGACTCCTCTAATTGGGCTTGGGATGGATTGATGATAAACTCCCCATTAATGCGCCCTACGCGTACTTCTGAAATCGCTGTTTCAAAAGGGATGTCTGACAATTGAATGGCAGCAGACGCAGCCAAACCGGCCATAGCATCTGGCATAACGTTTTCGTCATGGGACATCAATTGTATCATCACTTGTGTCTCTGCATGGTAATCTTTTGGGAATAATGGTCGCAATACACGATCCACTAAACGCATGGTAAGCACCTCGCCATCACTTGGTCTGGCTTCACGCTTAAAGAAACCGCCAGGATAACGTCCTGCGGCGGCAAATTTTTCCCTGTAATCTACTGTTAACGGTAGGAAATCTACATCCGATTGATGATAATTGGATACAACGGTACATAAGAGCATACAGTTGCCAGATTTTACCACTACAGAACCGTGGGCTTGTTTGGCTAATTTTCCGGTTTCGATAGAAATTTCCCTACCGTCACCAAGGTCTATGACCTCTTTAAAAGTGTTTGGAATCATAAATTTTTAATTCTTGTTTTTGATGCGGCTGGTCTTCCCGTTTACTTTTTTGGAACACCTTAAATCATCAAAAACCTAATGTTAAACAATGGTCTCCGCCTAACGTGACGGACTGTGTTGTGTTGTTGTGTAGTTGTTATGACCAATGAAAAACTATGGGTAGCTTCTTCAATTTCGAATTTTAAACGCTTTCGATTGCGTTATGCTAAAATAAAAAAACCACGCCAAAAGCGTGGTCTTTTTAGAGGATTATTTACGTAATCCTAATTCTTTTACTATGGCGCGGTATCTTAAGATATCCTTTTTGATTAAATAATCGAGTAAGGCACGACGCTTACCTACCATTTTCACTAATGAACGCTCAGAGTTGTAATCTTTTTGATTCTTTTTTAAGTGTCCGGTTAGGTGATTGATCCTGTGTGTGAACAGGGCAATTTGACCTTCTGCAGAACCGGTATCATTTTTTCCTTTACCGTATTTTGCGAAGATTTCTTCTTTCTTTTCTTTAGTTAAATACATGCTAATATTATTGTAAATGATTGTTATGTACTTTGAAAGATTTTCTTTCAAGCGGCAAATATAGGTAAAATAACTGATTTAGAATTCTTTTGAGCTAAATTTTGTGTTTTCGACAAACGGAATTAAACGTTTTGCCATCAGCATAGTCTTAGAGGCATAGTAACACAAAACAATCACTCATGAAAACCTTTAATGTAATGAAAAAAAGTATCCTAGCCCTAAGTGTGGTAGGGTTGCTGTTAGTCTCTTGTTCCGACAGCAATGATGATATTACCAACTTAGACACAAGCGCAGAAGATATCGTTGCCCTACAACAGGTTGCGGAAATCGATCAAATAGATAATGTCTTGGGCGATATTATCATAGATGTTTATGAGCAGCAAGAAAATGAGGCTGTAGGACGTTCAGCCAATGCAAGTTTTATTCCAGATTGTGTGACCATAACCGTAGAGATTCAACAAAATTTTAGAGCGGTAACTATTGACTTCGGAACTACCGGTTGCCTTGTGCAGGGCCATATCCTAAGAGGACAGATCCTTATGGATTATACGCGCGACCCAGAAGCACAGCAAGTGATGATTAATTATAATTTGGTTGATTTCTTTGTGGATGCCAAAAGTGTTATGGGCAGTCGTTCCATTTTGAGGGAACTGGCCAATGCTAACGGCAACCCACAATTCACCCATAATTTGGATTTAACCGTTATTTGGCCCAATGGCGTTCAGGCGTCTCGGGAAGGTACACGCATCAGGGAATGGGTAGAAGGATTTGGAAGCGGTACATTCAGTGATAATGTTTTTGAAATTACTGGAGATTGGACAGCTACCTTTGTCAATGGAAATACACACAATTATGAGGTGATGCTGCCGTTGCGCCGCGAGATTGGTTGTATGCATTTTGTAAGCGGTACGGTAGACGTGACTCGTACGAACTTTGGCGGTGTGTTCGATTTTGGAGATGGTACCTGTGATGCTTTAGCGACCTTTACCTTTGATAATGGTACCGAAATCGAGGTACAGCTTTAGTGCACAAGTGGCATAAGCAATACAGTACTTAATTAAAAAAAAAAGCGAGCTTTTGGCTCGCTTTTTTTTAATCTCTTAAGGGTTGATTCAATATCAAATCCAGATATAGATTAATTTTCTTTTTAAGGTCTTTACGGTGTGTGATAAAATCAAGGAAGCCGTGTTCCAATAAAAATTCGGAGGTTTGAAAGCCTTCTGGGAGTTCCTTACCTGTGGTGTCTCTAACGACCCGTGGTCCTGCAAAACCAATTAATGCTCCAGGTTCTGCGATATTGATATCGCCAAGCATGGCAAAGGACGCTGTAGTCCCTCCCGTGGTTGGGTCTGTACACAAGGAAATGTATGGTATCTTGGCTTCTGCCAATTGGGCTAATTTTGCTGAGGTTTTTGCTAATTGCATTAAGGAGAGCGCAGCTTCCATCATCCTTGCCCCACCAGATTTGCTTATAATAAGGAATGGCGTTTTCTTTTTAAGGGCATAATCAGCAGCACGCGCAATCTTTTCACCGACCACACTACCCATAGAGCCACCAATAAAAGCGAAATCCATACAAGCTATAACAAGGTCTTTACCGTTGGATTTTCCCACCGCCGTGCGAACGGCATCATTAAGTCCTGTTTTGGCTTTGGCCGTTTTTAAACGCTCTGGATATTTTTTGGTGTCCACGAATCTCAGAGGGTCCTTGGAGGTGAGATTGGCATCTAATTCTTTAAATTTATTATCATCGAATAGGATTTCGAAATATTCCTTACTTCCAATCCTTACGTGGTAGCCATCTTCTGGACTGACGTAGAAATTTTGTTCTAGTTCCTTGGTGTCTATAATCTTTCCGGTCGGTGATTTGTACCACAGGCCCTTTGGCGTATCCTTTTTCTCTTCCGTTGCCGTTTGGATTCCTTTGTCTTTTCGTTTAAACCATGCCATAGTTGTTGTCTGTTTCGTCTAAGTTGTTAAGAAAGACTGTAAAGTGGTATCTAAGTTATAAAACTTTTAGCACTTTATGCTGTTTTAAGTTGAGTTGAAGGGTACAAAACTACATTAATAAACTGTGACGTCAAAACAGCGTTGCTTTAATACCGTTAAGATTTCTGATATATGAACAAAGCCCATTGTTATTAAGGTTATTACAATGGGCCTCGATATGATATTACTTTTGTATTTTATAATGTATCCACGTTATTGAGGTCTTCAAACGCCTTTTTCAACCTAGTTACAAAAGCGTCTTCTCCTTTGCGCAACCATACGCGTGGATCATAATATTTTTTGTTTGGCACATCATCACCATCTGGATTGCCAATCTGTGCTTGCAGATAATCCTTTTTATCGGCCATATAGTCTCTTACACCACTCATAAAGGCATACTGCATATCGGTATCGATGTTCATTTTAATAACGCCGTAACCTATAGCTTCCCTTATTTCTTCAACGGTAGAACCTGACCCTCCATGGAATACAAAATCAATATGGTTATGGCCCACACCATATTTTTTTGTGACATATTCTTGGGAGTTTTTTAGGATTTTAGGGGTGAGCTTTACATTACCCGGCTTGTAAACGCCGTGTACGTTACCAAAGGCTGCCGCTACGGTAAACTGATCGCTTACTTTACTTAATTCTTCATAGGCATAGGCTACTTCCTCTGGTTGCGTGTACAATTTGGAATCATCAACATCTGTATTGTCTACCCCGTCTTCTTCACCACCGGTAATCCCTAATTCTATTTCTAGAGTCATACCCATTTTACTCATTCTGGACAGGTACTGTTTACAGATATCTATATTTTCTTCAATAGGCTCTTCAGATAGGTCAATCATATGTGAGCTGTAAAGGGGTTTGCCAGATTCCTTGAAATGTTGCTCGCTAGCATCTAGGAGCCCATCAATCCAAGGGAGTAATTTTTTAGCACAGTGGTCTGTATGTAAAATTACAGGAACGCCATACGCTTCTGCCATATGATGTACATGCTTTGCTCCTGCAATAGCGCCAGCAATAGCTGCTTTTTGATTTTCATTGCTCAGCCCTTTGCCTGCATTAAACTGTGCGCCACCATTTGAAAATTGTATTATGACAGGTGCATTTAAGGCTTTGGCCGTTTCTAGCACACCATTAATGGTGTTTGATCCAATAACATTGACTGCTGGTAAGGCAAATCCTTTTTCCTTAGCTAGTTTAAATATCTCTTGAACTTCTCTTCCTGTTGCAACGCCAGGCTTGATATTATGACTCATAATTCTTGATTGAAAATTAGATATCAAAAATACGGAAAATTTGGATATTACGAAGGGATAAATTGGAGTATTGGACCGTGATGACGCTAAGGTAAGAGACTAAAACCGAATAAGGCCTGTTTAGGTCTTTATGACCTTAGATAAGCCACTAGCCTTAAAATGGGTAGTTGATACCTATGTTATAAACCGCTTTACCAAAATTGTAGTTTTTAAACCAGCGGTCTCCTAATGGCAGGGATGGTTCATAGGTTTTAAATCCGGTATCAAAACGTAAGACAAAAAAGCCAAAATCGTAACGCAGGCCAAAGCCAGAGCCAATGGCAATATCCCTTAGGGACTTAAGGCCTTCGAAGGTTGCTGCTGGGTCTTGCACGTTATCGAGCACATTCCATATATTGCCTATATCTACAAAAACAGCACCTTTTAAGTCGCCAAATAATGTAAAGCGTTGTTCTGCCGATAGGTGTATTTTAAAATTGGCTTCATTGAATTCATCTGCGGTATCCGAGCTTCCTGGTCCCAGATCATAAGCTACCCATGCTCTGTTGTCATTAGGCCCACCACCAAAAAAACTCTCTACAAAGGGTATACTGTTGGAGTTGCCGTAGGGTATGGCAATACCTGCATAGGTCCTAAAGGCAAATACTTCGTCTTTACCCAAATCAAAATATTTTACATAGTCTATCTCAGTCTTAAAATATTGTGAGAACGCCACATTGGAAATTTCGTATTGTCCATTGGCATTTTTTTCAGCACCAAACCAGTTGGAAAGCGTTGATAGTAAATTGCCTGCAAGCTCAACGCGCCATTTAAAAATAGAAAAGTCATTATCAAAGAGGTTGGCACGGTTGTTTTTAATGTAATCGAAGCTCGTTGACGGGATGAGGTTGTTTTCGGTAAGGCGCTGTTTGCGTTCTTCAATATTATTAACGGTAACAAAGTCCTCGTCATTTTGGTTTAAGCTTGTATTGCCGGTTAGGACGTCGTTTATGAACTGATCGGCTTCCTCTGGAAAGCCTAGGTTATCATCAATTGGAATGTAGTTAATGCCTTGGGCAATGCTATTGAGCCTGTCGTAAGAGGTGGTGTATACTCCAAAATAGTTGTCTGTATTAAGGTTTCTTACAAATTGAATGTTAAACAGTTCTAAGATGTTGGTAACGGTAGTAGACGGTTTCCAATTATAACTTAAAATTCCCGAAAATGTCTGTCGGTCCAACCCAATGTTACGCTGACTGGTTGCCGCTAAATTAATCGCTGTGCTTGGCGACATGTATTTGGGTATGACCTTATCGGTATTAAAAGGTGTGAATAGTCTCGGGATGGTTAGTCTTAGATTGGCTCCAAACTCACTAATGTCAAAAAATTGGCTTTCAGAACGAGCGCCATCCTTTGAGGCGCCGATAGAGGCAATACCACTAATCTCTAGTCGCTCAGCTCCTCTAAATACATTTCTTATGTTAAGCCCCGTGCTAAAGGACAGTCCTATGGTTTGAATGTTACTTTGGCTAATTTCTGGAGCAAAACTCAATTCATATTTTTTTCTTGGTTCTAAATAAACGTTAGCGGTTAGGGTAGAATCATCTTCATTTTCTACATATTCAATACTTGGATACCTAAACATCTGTAGGTCATTAAGGTATTTTGAGGTACGACTGCGCGCCAAATCCGTGTAGAGATCCCCTTTTTTGATAAAAACGGCATCTGTTAGAGCTTTAGGTCTAAACTTTAGTTTCTCTTTGCTGTAAAGATTAATACCGTCGTAAACCGTGGTATCCGAAATGGCCTTGAAGCGATTATCAAAATTATCGTCTGTGAAAATATTCACTTCTTTTATGGTGTATTTTTTGAAAGGCCTTACCGTAGTAGAATCATCCCCTCTAATGGTTCTATCGGTGATGATAAGCTCCGTATTTATTTTTTGTTCGGTGCCAATGGTATCCAAGACAAAGGAAACATAATCTTGCCCAAAATGATAGAAGCCCGAATTCCTTAGAAACGTATTGATGCGAGAGCGCTCCCGTTCAAAATTACTCTCGAGGTATTGCTCTCCTTTTACCAAAAGGGAGGTTTTACTAAACGTGTCATATAGACTATCAATTGCTGGGGAGCTGATTATAGGCGTTATGGAATCTAAAATATAAGGCTTTTTTGTGGTTACAAGATAAGTGACCTTAGCACGCTTGGTGCTGTCCTTTTCTACATCATAGGTCACCTCATTATCTAACCAGCCTTGTGAATAAAAGTATTTTCTGAGGTTGTTTACGGTTTTTTCTGCTTTTGCCTCGTCGAGAATGCTTGGTGGTTCCCCTGTGCGTTTGAGCCAGCGGTTAAAATTACGTTTTGTATTGAGCCATTTGTCAAACTGTTTTTTAGACAGTAAGGCCGTTTTTCGTTTGACCTTTCGGGAATCACTTAAAATATTGGCTTCAATAATGGAATCGATATTAGGTCTGGCTAAATTGTAGATATGAAGTTTCAGCGGAAAGCCTAAAAAACTCCCCATCCCCGAATTTTCTTGCTGAACGATAATGTTGTTAACACGCTCGTTGTTGTTTTTTTTACCATCTACAAGGATTTGGTTGTTAGTGATTAGGTAATCACCACTTTTAACACGTTTTACCACGTTACAGGAAAAGAGTACAGCCATGGCAACTAGCACGAAGAGACCTCTCAAGAGTCTACCTTGATTAAGGGTAAAAGAAAAAGCATGCATTTGCCAGTTCAAGCGAAAAGTAGTTTTAATATGGTTTCCCCTAAACAAAAATTAGTCCAAAAAAGGTTTACTTTGTACTAGGTCTAACAAATGTAAAGACATTTTAATGTTATCAAAGAACCAAATTAAGTTAATTAGGAGATTGCGTCAAAAAAAATACAGGCAAGAATTGGGCTTGTTCGTAGTTGAAGGAGTTAAGGGCGTTACCGAATTTTTAAACTCTGATTATCAGCTGCATTCTCTCTTTTCAATAGAACCTGATTTTGGTGACTCCCAGATGGATTTTTATCCTATTACGGAAACCGAACTCAAAACCATTTCTTCACTGAAATCACCAAATACGGTTTTGGCCATATTTAAGATGCCACCTGCACCTAGCGCACCTAACTCTGGGTTGATCGTGGCATTGGATGATTTGCGAGATCCTGGGAATCTGGGGACTATTATACGGCTTTGCGATTGGTATGGCGTCAGGGATTTGGTTTGTAGTGAAGCTACTGTAGATTGCTATAATCCTAAGGTGGTGCAGGCTAGTATGGGCTCTTTGACGCGTGTCAACGTCCATTATCTGAATCTAACATCATATCTTCGCTCTCAACCACTTAAGGTTTTTGGTGCTTACATGGAAGGAGAATCCGTATATCAAATGGAATTACCCACGGATGGCATTATCGTTTTAGGCAATGAGGCTAATGGTATTTCTCATGACTTAACATCGGTGATACAGCATAGACTGAGCATTCCACAATTTGGGTCACAGCAAGATACGGAAAGTTTAAATGTGGCCAATGCCACGGCCATTATCCTCAGTGAATTTAGACGGCGTACTATTGAAAGGTAAAATTGATAAACACACCTCTGGTTTGCATGCGTGCCACATTACCTGTCCAAGGGCTATTTGGGTCGGCATCCCTAACAATTTCGTCGTTTAATGCAAACACGCCTCGGATGGAAGGTGTAAATTTAAAGTACAGCAAATAGAAGTCTATACCGAATCCAATCTCATAAAAATAGGTGTTCTGAGTCATTCTAAATTGGCCAGCATTATTGTCGTCTGGGTTATTTTCATTACTGGATAGGTTTAATGCAGCAGACACACCACCAAGAATGAAGGGCTTAAAATTATTGATACGTTTGGTCGAAAATTTCAGTAGTAAGGGAATATGAACATAGGTAGACTTAACCTCGCGCAAGAGGTCGGCATCATTGAACTCCATACCTGCAAAATAGCTTTCATCATAGCGTAAGTTTCGGGTAGTAAAAAAGACACCTGGCTCCAAACGCAGATTCAGATGGTTGTTAATACGCATATCACCCACAAGCCCTAAGTGGAAGCCAAAGGAATTGTCTACCAAAATATCTTCTAGGTCTTCATTATAATCAAATTTAAAGTCGTAACTATTAAAGCCTAAAAAGTAGCCCCAGGATAAGAACTTTTGATCTATGTTGTCCACGCTATTGGTTACGCGTTCTTTGGAAAAAAGCTGTGCATGCCCTAGGTGACCTCCTATTAAAATGATGATGATACAAAAGAGTTGCTTCATATTATGCTTTGGATGCTTTATAAATTGTTGCGACGCCCATGGTTTGTGGATGGTCTTTGACACTAATAAACCCAATTTTTCTTAAAATATTGTTTAAGGCTTCGCCATAAGGAAATACGGAGGCTGATTCGCTCAAATATCTATAGGCCACCTTATCCTTAGAAAAGAGTCTGCCAATGACAGGAAGCATATATTTTGAATACATGGTATACCCAAATTTATATACGGGATTTGTTGGTACGGAGGTCTCTAAAATGACAAAAATCCCATTAGGCTTCAACACGCGTAGAATTTCGGCCAGTCCTTTTTCTAGATTTTCAAAATTTCTAATCCCAAAAGCTACGGTAATAGCATCAAAGGAGTTGTCTTCAAACGGCAAATCCTCAGAATCGCCAATAACCATAGAGATTGTATTATCTAGGTCTTGGGCTTTAATTTTTTTTCGGCCTACCTCCAACATGCCGTCACTAATATCCAATCCAATGATTTTATTTGCTTGGGTGGCGGTGAGGCTAATGGCCAAATCACCCGTTCCGGTGGCGATATCCAGAATGGACTCTGGTTGTTGTTGTGCCACAAGTTCTACAACTTTATTTCGCCATTTAATGTCAATCCCAAAGGATATCACACGGTTTAGACCATCGTACTCCTGGGAAATGGTATCGAACATCTGCGTGACTTGGGCCTTTTTGGTAGCGTCACTATTTTTATATGGTTTAACCTTCTGGGACATTCAATTTTTTGGCAAATATACAGTAATAAAAGACTTCTGACACACCCTATGGATGATTTGTAGCCTTGGGAAATACAATTGCTGCACCAATAATATATGTATATTTGTATTCTGATTTCAACTAGAATCAATGAAAATAATTATTGCAGGTGCTGGAGAGGTAGGCTTCCATTTGGCCAAATTATTGTCATACGAATCGCAAGAGATAACCCTCATTGATACCAAGAAGGATAGTTTGACGTATGCCGGCGAGCATTTAGATATACGAACCATTAAGGGCGATGCCACGTCTATTGCCATACTTAAGGAAGCAAGGATTGAGTCGGCCTCCTTGTTTATAGCCGTTACCTCTTCCGAAACAACAAATATTACGGCCAGCGTTCTTGCCAAGCAGCTTGGGGCACAACGAACTATTGCCCGAATTTCCAACACGGAATTTATTGAGAATAAAGCTATCATTGATTTTTCGAAATTAGGTATAGATGAGCTCATATCTCCAGAGTCATTGGCCGCCTATGAAATACAGTTGCTCCTTAACCAATATGGGTTTAACGATACCTACGAATTTGAGGACGGTGCCCTTACAATGTTGAGTTTAAGGCTATCGCGTACGGCAGCTTTTGTGGGAAAATCTGTTAAGGAGGCGGCAGAGTTGTACTCGGACTTACACTTCATACCCATAGCCATACAACGCTATGGTACCCAATACACTATAATTCCACGTGGAGATACGCAATTTAAGGAAGGGGATAACGTGGTGTTTATGACGTCTACAGGTGGTGATGACGAATTATTTCAATTGTCTGGAAAGGTAAAGGTGGGCATTAAAAATGTAATGATTCTCGGTGGGAGTAAAATTGGTTATAAAACGGCTAAGGACTTGTGCGCCAGTAAGTTTAACGTTAAGCTTGTTGAAAGCAAAAAATCCAATGCTGAAGATTTGGCTGATGAATTACCCAATGCCTTGGTCATCTGCGGCGATGGTAGAAATGTTGAAATTTTAGAGGAAGAAAATATATCGGATATGGATGCCTTTATATCTGTTACCGGTAATTCTGAAACCAATATAATGTCTTGCCTGTTGGCCAAATCCAAAGGTGTGCGCAAGACCATTGCCTTGGTGGAGAACATGGACTACTATCAATTATCACAGTCCATTGGCATAGATACGCTGATAAATAAAAAACTTTTGGCGGCCAATAATATTTTTAGGCACATTAGAAAGGGTGAAGTTGTGGCCATGACGAAGCTTACCAATATGAACGCTGAGCTTTTGGAGTTTGTGGTAAAACCAAAATCCAAGATTACGAATCAGCAGATAAAAGATTTAAATTTCCCAAAATCGGCTATTTTTGGTGGTGTTATAAGAAATGGAGAGGGTTTAATTCCATTGGGAAGTTTTAAAATAGAAGCAGGTGATCGTGTTGTGGTCTGCTGTTTGCCGCGCTCTATTTCAGAGGTCGAAGCCTTTTTCTCATAACCTATGTCCAGAATCCATCTCAATTATAAGATTATCTTCCATTTTTTTGGACTGTTGTTATTGTTCAACGGTGGATTTATGCTTATAGCAACCCTTATTAGCCTTATCTATAAGGATGGCGTTACGCTAGAGTTGCTGCTAGCTGGTATGGCCACTTTACTTATTGGTTCCTTTGCCATGGTAAGGACACGGAATCACAGAAAGGAAATGAATAAGCGCGAGGGTTATATTGTGGTCTCTTTTGGTTGGATCGTGATGTCGCTGACAGGTACCTTACCTTATTTGGTTACTGGTGCCATACCCACATTTACCGAAGCTTTTTTTGAGACCATGTCTGGCTATACGACGACAGGGGCCAGTATTTTAAATGATATAGAAATTCTTCCCAAGGGCGTGCTCTTTTGGCGCAGTATCACGCATTGGATTGGTGGTATGGGTATTATTGTTTTGGCGATAGCCATTTTACCACTATTAGGTGTAGGTGGAATGCAGTTGTTTGCGGCAGAAGCTCCTGGTCCTGGTGGAGATAAGCTTCATCCCAGGATTACCGATACCGCAAAACGCTTGTGGCTTATCTATTTTGGGTATACCGCTGCAGAGACCCTATTGCTCCAATTAGCAGGTATGTCCTTTTTTGATGCCATTAATCACGCTTTAAGTACCTTATCAACAGGTGGTTTCTCAACAAAGAATGCCAGTATTGCGCATTGGAATGATAATCCGGCTATACAATACATTATAATGTTCTTTATGTTTCTGGCAGGAACCAATTTTGTATTGAGTTATTATTTGTTTAAGGGCAAGGTTTCCAAGATTGTTAGGGATGACGAATTTAAACTCTATTTTCAATTTATTGCAGTGTTTACCCTCGTTGCAGCACTTTTAATTTATTTTAGAGCCGATGTGTCCCAGTCTTCTATTGCCCATCCTATGGTTCTTGGTGCAGGGGAAAGCGCCTTCAGGCACGGCTTGTTTCAGGTATTGGCCATTGTAACCACAACGGGATTTGTAACGGCCGATTATACCATGTGGACGCCATTTTTAACCGTTTTCTTTTTTGGTTTAATGTTCTTGGGTGGATCTGCTGGGAGTACCGCTGGTGGTGTAAAAGTGGTACGTCACCTCATTTTAATTAAAAATGGATTTTTGGAGTTTAAGCGTGCTTTACACCCTAATGCCATTCTTCCTGTACGCTACAATAAAAAGTCTATTTCAGGAGATATTGTATTTAATATTCTTGGGTTTTTTATCCTCTACATGCTTTCCTTTATCATTGGCGGTCTTGGATTCTCTATGTTTCAAATGGACTTTGAATCGGCTATTGGTTTGTCGGCATCAAGTTTAGGTAACGTAGGTCCGGCGCTGGGTGATTTTGGTCCTGTAAATAATTATGCAAGCTTACCACCACTAGGAAAATGGTGGGCGTCCTTTTTAATGCTATTGGGGCGTTTGGAACTTTTTACAATTCTTATTCTGCTCACGCCTTTTTTCTGGCGTAATCGCTAAAGAACATAATTTTTTTCTGTTATGTGCTGCTAGGCCTAGCCTATATGTTTACTGATATTTCGATTATTTTCAGATTCTTCAGTTTTAAGTTGTTGTGCTTGAGGGTGTAACATTTTTTTAGTCTCTTCGTCTTATTAGCATAACCAATTAAAACATCAACATCATGGAATTATCAGTAAATCACGACTTAGATCTCGAACCAGAACCTTTGGTTGTTAGTTGTAACACCACCGAAGGGTTACTACGCTCAAAGTATAAAGCCGTAGTTAACCAAAATTTTAAGCTTATGCCAGCCCATTCATTATATGGTGTACGTCAAGGGCTAAAATCTTTTCAATTCAAT
>CAZGDG010000054.1:0-2549 GCA_964524415.1 uncultured Flavobacteriaceae bacterium | reverse complement strand
AATACATAAAAGGCTCCTTCCGGTTCGTTGGTTTTAAACCCATCGATATCGTTTAATAATCCGAGGATGAGCTGGCGCCGTTCTTTAAATTCATCCACCATGTATTGTATTTTGGATGGAGAGGCTTCTAATGCGGTGATTACTGCGCGTTGCGCTATACAATTAGCACCACTGGTCACCTGACCTTGAATTTTATTGCAGGCCCTTGCAATAAAATCGGGAGCGCCAATATAACCTATTCGCCATCCTGTCATGGCAAATGCTTTTGAAACACCATTGACCGTAATGGTACGATCATACATGTCACTAAATTGAGCCATGCTATAATGACCGCCTTTAAAATTTATATGCTCGTAGATTTCATCTGAGACCACATAAATATGAGGGTGTTTTTGAAGGACATCTGCTAAAGCCCTTAATTCGTCCTTACTGTAGACAGAGCCGCTAGGATTACAAGGAGAGCTATACCATAACATTTTGGTTTTGGGCGTAATGGCAGCTTCCAACTGTTCTGCTGTCATTTTAAAGTCGTGTTCAATAGAGGTTTTGACCTCTACAGGTACGCCATCGTTGAGTTTAACGATATCACTGTAGCTCACCCAATAAGGGCAGGGTAGAATAACTTCATCGCCTTTATTGAGCATTACTGCAGCAATATTGAATAAGGCTTGTTTTGCACCTGTGGAAACAACGATTTGAGGTAGTGTATAGTTAAGGCTGTTATCTCTTTTGAACTTTGTGATAATAGCTTCTTTCAACTCTACATAACCGTCGACAGGCGTGTAACTGTTATAATTGTCATTTACGGCTTGGATGGCAGCTTCCTTTATAAAATCGGGCGTATTAAAATCGGGCTCACCCAAACTCAAACCTATGATATCTTTACCTTCCGCTTTTAGCTCTCTGGCCTTTGCCGCCATGGCTAGGGTTGCCGATGTAGACAAATTGTTGACTCTATCAGATAGTTGATTCATGTTATATAATGATAGTTTATGCTTTAAGCGCTGGAGGCGCTCCCATTTCCTTTAAGAACTTGAAATGAGCTATAATGGCTTTTCTTGTGGTTTCGTACTCTTTGTAAGGCAGGTTAAATTCCTTAGCCGTTTCTTTAACTATCTTTGCAATTTTCCCGTAGTGGATATGACTGATATGCGGAAAAATATGATGTTCTACCTGATGGTTCAGACCTCCGGTATACCAATTTATAAACCAATTTTTTCTTCCAAAATTAACCGTGGTCTTTAGTTGATGGATGGCCCAGGTGTTTTTCATGGTGCCATCCTTTTCTGGCATAGGCATCTCGGCTTCGTCCATAACATGGGCTAATTGAAACACCACACTTAAAATCAATCCCGCTACATAATGCATGATCAAGAACCCAATTAAAACTTCGTACCATGCCAAATCCGTTAATGTTATTGGAATCACTATCCACATACCAAGATAAATCAATTTTGAAATTACAAGTTTGCTCCAATTCACTATAGGGTCTGGTAGTTTGCCATAAGATAATTTTCGCTTCATGTAGCGATACATCTGCTGGAAATCTGTAGTAATGGCCCAATTTATAGTCAATAGTCCATACAGAAAAATGGAATAGTAATGCTGAAATTTGTGATACTTGCGCCATTCGGCATGTTTAGAAAAGCGCAGAATTCTTCCAGCTTCTAAGTCTTCATCATGACCATGGATATTGGTGTACGTATGGTGCAGCACATTATGCTGAACTTTCCAATTGTATACATTTCCTGCAAGAATGTAGATACTGCTACCCATTAGACGGTTAATCCACGCTTTGTTAGAGAATGATCCATGATTGCCGTCGTGCATTACATTCATGCCCACACCAGCCATACCAATGCCCATAACAATGGTCAGCAGTATTTGAGCCCAAGTTGGCATATCTAAAGTTAACAGAAGGAAATAGGGAGTAAGAAACAAGGCAAACATGACAACGGTTTTTATCCAAAGCTGCCAATTGCCGGTACGTTTAATGTTGTTTTCCTTGAAGTAATTATTAACGCGTTTGTTTAATGTTCTAAAAAATTTTGCAGAATCTGCTCTTGAAAAAGATAAGGTTTGTTGTGCCATTAATTAAGGTATTTCTAATGTAACGCTTGGGGAAGCAATATATTCTAAAGTGTCAAAGATAATTAATTATTGACTTTAGCTAAAAAAGGTTTCGTTAATTTATAGACACAATTTAACGTATTTTTGCTGAAAATAGGCAGTATGGACCTCATATTAAAGTATTTTCCGCACTTAACCACAGCGCAGATTAAACAACTCAAAAGCCTCGACACCCTTTATAAAGACTGGAATACTAAAATAAATGTGATTTCCCGTAAAGATATTGATGAGCTTTACCTAAGACATGTTTTGCACTCTATGGGTATTGCTAAGCTCATAAGTTTTTCTCCAGAAACCTCCATACTTGATGTGGGAACTGGAGGAGGTTTCCCTGGAATTCCTTTGGCCATACTTTTTCCGGAGTGCCATTTTCATTTAGTCGATAGTATTAATAAAAAGTTGAAAGTAGTAAGAGGTGT
>CAZGDG010000053.1:16329-22186 GCA_964524415.1 uncultured Flavobacteriaceae bacterium | reverse complement strand
TGCACTTTGTCGATAGGTCATTTTTTTTGTGAATTTCATCTAACATTTCATCTAATTTATTGGTAATAAATCCTAATAATTAGCGTATTTCAGCACATTATGGCATTTTTGGTAAGCTATTAATCAATGTCCCAAACGTTAATGAGGCTTAATTATCAAACATTAACCCAGTTGTTATTGTTTAGTGTTGACTTACTTTTTACTTCCCTCAGCAAAAGTTATTTACACAAAAACATTACAAGTCATCCAAAAAGCTATTGCGGATGAAACGACTGTTGACATATGCTGTCTTACTCGCTTCAATTTCCATTTTTAGCCAAAATGAGAAAATTGACAATCTTACCGTACAATTGGCTTACCAGCAGCAAGATTCAACAAAGGTCAACCTTTCTATAGAGTTGATAGAGGAGCTGTATGCCATAGGAGACTATAAAAAAGCCCTTCTCTACGTCAACCAAACTGCAAAACTTTCTAAAAGTCTAAACTACATTAAAGGCCTTGCGGAAAGTAGTTACTATCGTGCATTGATATACTCCAAGCGCAATGACTATTATAACGCCATAGATAATTACAACAAATCTAGAAATTACTTCATTCAAATAAAGGACACCTTAGGTGTTGCCAAAGTGAGCAATAACATTGGGCTTATTGAAATAAAGCGCGGCAATTATGCCATCGGACTCAAAAATTCCCTTGCTGCCATTAGTATTTTTGAAGAACGCAATCTACTTGAAGAACTTAGCCTAGCCTATAACAATTTGGCAGAGGCTTATCATAAAACAGATCAAATTGATAAGTCCCTAGATTTTAACTTTAAGGCTTTAGAGGTTAGAAAGCAACTTAACGATAAGTTGGGCATAAAACTTTCAACAAAAAAAATAGCTGAACTCTATTCTCTAAGAAAAGAGCACAGAAGAGCTATCGAATATTTTGAAAGGGTATTGATTTTGTTAAATCCCGAAACAGACCAAGAGCTTAAAGGTGAGATTCTACCCAAGTTGGGCAATGAGTATTTAGAGTTCAAAGAATACGATAAAGCTGCCGAAATCTTAGTCAAAGGATTAAAATTCAATAGAAGTGAGAATAACCAAGAAGGCATACTGAGGTCCCTCAACGCCATTGGCAAACTCAATCTGATGCAAAATAAGATTAAACTTGCTTCATTGCAATTAGATGAAGCCTACAATATTGCCATAAAACTTGATGATAAGCAAGCGCTACTGAATAATTACAGACTTCATGTCTCACTAGACTCAACAAGGGGATTTTACCAAAACGCATTTTTCTGGCAAAACAAGTACTTCGATTTAAGAGATCAGTTGGAAAAGGAAAAAGCCCAGGTCTATTCAGAAAAGCCCGATTTACCCCTTGAAAGCGAGGTTACACTTTTTAATGACCCTGATGGCCAAACTGAAGTCGATACAGATTCTTATGCTAAGACCTGGTTTAATGACCCTTATGTTTTTTATGGTTTTGTGGCCACATTGGTCCTTTTATTGGCCTTGTTGCTTTACAGTTTGCTAAAGACCAAACAAATTAAAGACAATCTCAATGAACAAGAAGACCTTTTAGCTCAAGAGAAAATTAGAAACGAAGCTATTTTGGAGCAAACGCATCACCTAGAGGAAGTAAACCAAGTCAAAGACAAACTTTTTTCTATTGTATCACACGATTTAAAGGATAGTATATCGTCTATAAAAGCCTTCTTGGATTTACTCAAGGAAGACAGCATCTCCAAGGAAGAGTTTAGGGATTTAATTCCTGAACTGAGTGAAAATGCAGATAACGCCTCTCAGCTTTTGTTCAACCTACTTAATTGGTCTAAATCACAGTTACAAAGTTTAGAGCCAAAACCTGAATTATTTAATATTCAAGATGTATTTCACACCAAAATGGCCTTGGTAGAGCAAAAGGTGGAGGACAAAAAAATAGTTCTAATTGATGAATCCCAGCGCGATTTTGTTTATGCCGATCGCAGTATGATAGAAATCGTGATTCAAAACCTTATTACCAATGCTGTAAAATTTAGTCGTACAGGTGATGTAATCACCATTTCCAACCAAGATGTCAACGGCAAAGCACTTATCTGCGTAGAAGATACTGGCGTTGGTATCTCTAGCGAGAACATTGACAAACTCTTCAATGCCAATAAGAATTTCACTACTGTAGGGACAAAAAATGAAAAAGGTACTGGTCTAGGTCTTACCATAGCCAAAGATTTGGTAGAGCTTAATAATGGTAAGATTTGGGTTGAAAGTACAGTTAATGTTGGTAGTAAATTCTTTATTGAACTTCCAAAAGCGGCTCCGCAGAATTAAAATAAGTAGTATCTTGAGTTCATTCAATTTTCACTTCTATGAAAAATATAATGGTCCAACTTGCTGCAGTGCTTCTTATAATTCTAAGCTCCTGCAAGAGGCAATCGGATAACAAAATAACTGATTCAGAAGACAAAGAACTTCAGGAACTTTTTGCTTTGATGCAAGGATCCTTCAACTCTGAACTACAATCTAAAACAGACTCCAGTTACTTTAATATTTCGCTGCATATGTATCCTATTTGGGAGGAGAAAGGTCACTTTCTTTATGTAGAGCAAGCCGTTAATAGCACACAAGACCAACCTTACAGACAAAGAATCTATGAAGTTAAACGGCAATCCGATAGTACTTTTAGCTCTGCCATTTATACTATACTCCAAGATTCGTTATGGGTTGGGAAATGGAAAACACCAAAGGCATTTGATTCCCTTTCAACCGAAGGTGTTTCTTTAAAATCAGGTTGTGAAGTGATACTAAAACGTAAAGGTCCAAATCATTTTGTTGGAAAAACTGGAGATACCACTTGTATAAGTAATCTTAGAGGCGCATCTTATGCAACAAGTGAGGTTGAAATCCTCACTAATAAAATTACATCCTGGGATCGTGGTTTTGATTCAAACGGTAATCAAGTCTGGGGCGCCAAAGGAGGTGGCTATATCTTTAACAAACTAAACTAAGCTCTAGGTAAAAAAACCTCAGCCATCATACAACGCGCACTTCCACCACCACATGTTTCTATGGTTTCTAATGAACTAGATACTATAGTGCAGTACTTTTCTATCTTATCTACCTGATGTTGCGTTAAGCTATTTCTGGCAGCTTCGCTCATTATGAGATACTTTTTATCATTGTCGCCTTTCACTTGTAGCATATTACCAGCAAACTGATGCATCTGTGCCTCGGTAATAGCAATAATCTCCTTGCCATCAGCCTTTAACTGCTTCATAACACTTTTCCGTTCTTTTTTGTCATCAATGCAATCTAAACAGATGACAGCAAAATCATCAGCGATACACATCATCACATTTGTATGGTATATAGGCATACGCTTGTTCTCTATGGTTTGATAGGCTTTGAAGACTATAGGTGAGTATTCAAAATCTTCACAAAATTCAATGAATAGTCCTTCATCTGCTCTAGGTGACAACGCACAATAGGCCTTTCTATGCTCGCGGTCTAACACCATACTTCCCGTTCCCTCTAAAAATACTTCATCTTCTTCGGCTTGAGTGTAATCTACAATAGTGTTGATTTTGAGCCCTTCGTCTTCTAACCTCACAAATATGTCTTCGCGTCGCTCTTGCCTTCTATTTTCGGCAAACATGGGATAAATGGCAATATTTCCATTTTGGTGAAAACTTACCCAGTTATTCGGAAAAATAGAGTCTGGCGTATCCGTATCTGGATTGTCACTTTCCACTATCACATTAACACCTACCGCTCTCAGTTTGTTCACAAAAGTGTCAAATTCTTCTTGAGCCTTTGCATTAATCTCTGCGTTTTGCAGTTCTAAATTCTCTTGAAAATAGTTATTGACGGCAGTCTGTTCGTTTTTTCTAAAACCAACAGGGCGAATCATAAGTATTGTATTTGTAGATTGGCTCATAAGATTAATGCTTATTGAAGGCAAAATTAGCCTTTTTATGGCTTGATTTCAATTTCAACCGTAGATTTATCGGCCAAAAACACTAAGTTTGAAATCCATGCATTGCGACCTAATTTCCATGATACAATGAAAAAGATTTTTCCTTTTATTTTTTTAATTCTTGCCTGCAATTCAGAATCAAAAAAAACAAACCTCAGCAAAGAGGATTTCGTTACTGTTTTTGAAACTAGCGATGGGAAGGAAACTGCTACTTATTTTGAAATTATATCCTTCTATAAAGATTTAGAGCGCTCTTTTGATCAAGTTTCAATTAAAACCATGGATGAAACCGATTCAGGATATCCATTACATCTTGTCACCTTTAATCCTAAAGCAACAGGAGACAACTTTGCGGATTTAAGAGAAGACAACAGAATAATTCTTATTAATAACGGCATACATCCTGGGGAGCCTGATGGCATCGATGCCACGATGCTCTTGTTTAGAGACTTAGGATTAGGCCTTGTTCCTGTACCTGAAAATACAATAATCTGTGCTATTCCTGTGTACAATATTGGTGGTTGCCTCAATAGAAATTCTACATCCAGGACTAACCAAAATGGACCTAAGGCCTATGGATTTAGAGGAAATGCTCGCAACTACGATTTAAATAGGGATTTTATTAAATCGGATACAAAAAATGCCCGAGCCTTTGCTAAATTATTTCATGAGGTCCGGCCAGACGTTTTTATTGACAATCATGTGAGTAATGGTGCCGATTACCAGTATACGCTTACCCATTTATTCACACAGCACAACAAATTAGGCGGTAAGTTGGGCTCCTACCTACATAAATCAATAATGCCAAAATTAGAAACTAAACTAAAGGAAAAGTCTTGGGATATTACACCTTATGTCAATGTTTTTAATCGCCAACCAGAAACGGGATTCTCTCAATTCTTTGATTCCCCAAGATATTCCACAGGGTACACCACGCTTTTCAATACGCTAGGTATGATGGTAGAAACCCATATGCTAAAGCCATATGATAGAAGAGTAAAAGGGACTTACGAGTTGATGCTAAGTATGTTGGAAATTGTTGAGGAAAACGGTCTCGAGATGAGACAAGCACGAATGGAAAACAGCAGCAACTGGAAGGTTGGAGATGAATACCCTATACAATGGGAATTGGATACCTCAAAAGTTTCGACATTAATGTTTAAAGGCTACGAAGGTGCGTTTATACCAAGTGCACTTACTGGCGCAAAACGACTAAAATTTAATAGAAGCAAACCTTTTACAAAAGAGGTCATCTATAAAAACTATTTCAAACCAAAACAAAAAGTTGTGATACCGTCAGCTTATGTCATTCCTAAGGGATGGCATAACATTATTGACTTATTAAAATTGAATGGTGCTAAGTTGAATCCTTTAGAACAAGACACCATTATACAAGTTGAGGCCTACAAAATTGAAAATTACAAGACGAGACAAAATCCTTACGAAGGACATTATTCGCATTACGATACTGCAACAAGCACTTCCAATATTGAAATAGCGTTTCAAAAAGGAGATATTATTGTAAGTACAAACCAACCCGCTATGAGGTACCTAATCGAAACCTTAGAACCCTCTGCGACTGATTCTTTTTTTAATTGGAATTTTTTTGACACTATCCTTCAACAAAAAGAGGGCTTCTCCCCTTACGTGTGGGAAGATAAAGCTCAAATGCTCTTAAAAATGAATCCAAAATTGCAAATTGAATATAACTTAAAGAAGTCTTACAATAAAGACTTTGCCCAAAACTGGTATGCTCAGTTGGAGTGGCTTCATAAAAAAAGCCCACATTACGAAAAAGCGCATCTTCAGTATCCTATTTACAGGATAAAATAAAGAGACCACTGATTAAAGTGGCCTCTTGTTGGATTCAAAACTGCGTTAGGTTATTGCATGA
>CAZGDG010000053.1:0-16229 GCA_964524415.1 uncultured Flavobacteriaceae bacterium | reverse complement strand
TTTTCTTGTGGAAGGAGCTTGCCATTATAACTTGTTTTCATTTCAAACCAATAGGTCACCTTAATTTTGTGCTTTCCGTTTCTTTTGAAAATATGATAGGTTATAGGTAATGTCTCTGTAACTGTCAAATCCTTAACTCCTGTCTCTTCTTCAACTTCTCGCATTGCGGTCTGCTGGATGGACTCATTTTTCTCGGTTTTTCCTTTTGGCAAATCCCATTTATCATTTCTGTAGATAAATAGAACTTCACCAGCGTCATTAACAACCTTGCCTCCACCTGCATATACAACAGGTAACAACTTTAAAAAATGCTTTAACAAGGTATCAGCGTTATGATGAATTAAGTGTACCTGCTCTAGCTTGGTCTTGTTTAAAAGATATATAACCTTTCCAATATTCACTGTTTTTAAAAGAAAGGATTTAAAGTTCGTTTCTTTTTCTATTTTCGTTGTTAAAATAATTGGTTTATCACCAACAAATATGGTGTACATATAATCCAGTGTTTCCAAGTTTTTGAGCGTAATGTCATAATCTTGACCGCTTACAATCTCAAAATTAAATTAATTTGAAGAAATTCTACCTATAAATTATATTAGTTTTGTATTATGGTTTATTCAAAGGAAATTGCAAAGAAAACGGCTGAAGTTTTACTTCAAATAAATGCCATAAAATTACAACCTGAGCATCCTTTTACTTGGGCGTCCGGTTGGAAATCACCCATATATTGTGATAACAGAATTATTTTATCCTATCCCTTAATAAGAAATTTTGTTAGGGAGAATCTGGCTAAAATTGTGGAGGAGCAATACGGTAAACCCGATGTTATTGCTGGAGTTGCCACAGGTGCCATTGGCATAGGTGCACTCGTGGCTGAGTACCTTAATTTACCATTTATATACGTTCGCCCAGAAGCAAAGAAACATGGGCGTCAAAACCAGATTGAAGGCTACCTGGAAAAAGGACAGCACGTTGTCGTTATAGAAGATTTAATTAGTACAGGCAATAGCAGCCTCAATGCCGTTAATGCCCTGAAAGTGGCGGAAGCCAATGTTAAGGGAATGGTGGCCATTTTTTCTTATGGTTTTCCGGTAGCAAAAGCTAATTTTCTAGATTCGAAGATAGATTTAACCACATTGAGTGATTATGAAAATCTTCTAGAACAGGCTATGGAAACCAATTACATTACAGAAAAGCAGCAAGACATATTGACACAATGGAATGCCAATCCAGCCGAATGGAATAACAATTGATATTTAATAGGGTAAACTGAATCTTATGAACCTTGAATCCCCAAAAGTCACAATTAATAAATCTGCCAAAGCTACTTTTGAATTTTTATCTGAAGTTGAAAATTTTGAGGCTTTAATGCCCAATACCATCCAAAAATTTGAAATAATCGATACCGATAAATTTCTTTTTGCGCTAAAAGGAATGCCAGAAATAGTCTTAGAAAAAAAGGAAAGCCAACCTTATGATAAAATTGTTTTGGGCGCAGGAGGCGGTAAGCTTGATTTCTCCTTAACGGCACATATTGAAAATTTAGAGGAAAATAAAAGTGCTGTGAATTTAAGTTTTGACGGTGAATTCAACGCTATGATGGCTATGATGATAAAAGGACCGATCTCAAAATTTATAGAAACGCTGGCCACTAACATGCCAGCTGCTATTCAATAGAGGAGGGTCAATTCCTTAAAATCAAAAATTTTAATCTTTTCATCTTCAAGCAAAAGCCTTAGTTGACCATCCTTGGTAACACCTTTAATAATGCCTGTTATTATTTTACCTTTTAACGTTCTAAAGGTGGAAGGTTTATTGAATCTAAATAGATGAGATTCGTATTCTTTTCTAATAAAGTCCAACGTCTTATGTTCTGCAGCCTCGAACTGAAGCTTTATAGAAGAAACCAAGGCTGCAAGCACTTCCTCCCTGTCAAATAATTTACCCGTTAATGAGTACATGGAGCTAGCACGAGGTAAATCGTCGAAAAAACGTTGGTTCACATTTAGACCTATACCAATAATTGAACCCGCTAGCTTATTGTTTTTTATAATGTTTTCGATTAAAATACCACATATTTTATGCTCTTCTGCCAAAATGTCGTTTGGCCATTTAATCTTTAATTTTGGTATTTGGAATTTTTTTAAGCAATTAAAAATGGCCAAGGAGACCAACATACTTATTACAAAACGTTCTTCTATATTAAAATTCGCGCTCCGCTTAAAGACGCTGAATGTTAAGTTCTTACCATTTTGAGATTGCCATTGCGTGCCCATTTGACCCCTGCCTTGGGTCTGCACATCACTCCAAACAACGGTAAAATCCTTTGGTAAAGACACGTTGGCCGCAGATCTTAGGTATGAATTGGTAGAATCAATGGCATCAAGTTTGATAATAAACATTTTAGCAGGTGTTGTTTTTTATAGATTTCTTATGAATTACAAGGCATACAAGAACTAAAAAAATAATAACTTTGCATAAATTTAAATCAATTTAATGACGAAAGAAAAAAAGAATGCAGACCAACTGATAACTACAATTATTGCTGGGATTGAAGAAGTTAAAGGAAAGGAAATTTCAATTTTAGATTTAAGAGAAATAGAGAATACGGTCTGTGATTATTTCATTATTTGCGAAGGTACTTCAAATACCCAAGTCAACGCAATAGTCAATTCAATACAAAAAAAAGTAAGCAAAGCATTAAAAGATAAGCCCTGGCACATTGAGGGTACCAAAAATGGTGAATGGGTGCTCATGGACTACATCAATGTAGTAGTGCACGTGTTCCAGAAACAAACAAGAGAATATTACGATATAGAAAGTTTATGGGGTGATGCCAAAATTACCCAAGTAGAAACAAGTTATTAAAGAAGAAGCTATAAATGGCAAAAGACAATAAAAATTTAAATAAAAAACCAAAAATGAACCCATACTGGATTTATGGGGTCATTATAGCAGTATTTATATCTATCCAACTGTTTTCAGGTGGCTTTAGCGCATCCACAGGGACGCAAACCACACCTGCACAATTCTTGGATTTTCTTAGGAAAGGTGATGTAGAAAAAGTAGAAATAGTAAATAAGAGAGAAGCAAGGGTCTACATTACCAATGAGGCGGAGGAACAAGAAGTCCATAGAAAATCTAAACCTAAATCGATGTTTCCTTCGGTTTCACCGACTCCAAATTACAAGTTTGAATTTGGTGATTTGCAGAATTTTGAAAAGCAAATGCAGGAGATCATCAGTGAGAATAATTTAGATACCGTCATCACATACGAAACTGAACATAACGTTTGGGGCGATTTTCTCTTAACCTTATTGCCTTTTATATTAATAATCGGGGTTTGGATTTTTATAATGCGCCGTATGTCTGCTGGCGGAGGCGGCGGAGCGGGAGGCCAAATCTTCAATATTGGAAAATCAAAGGCTAAATTATTTGACGAAAAAACGGATACTAAAACGTCTTTTAAGGATGTTGCAGGTTTAGAAGGGGCTAAAGAGGAAGTTCAAGAAATTGTTGATTTCCTAAAATATCCAGAAAAATATACGTCTCTAGGTGGAAAAATTCCTAAAGGTGCACTTCTTGTCGGGCCTCCTGGTACGGGTAAAACCCTTCTTGCAAAAGCTGTTGCAGGTGAAGCTCAAGTGCCTTTTTTCTCTTTGTCTGGATCAGACTTTGTAGAAATGTTCGTTGGTGTTGGAGCGTCAAGGGTAAGAGATCTTTTTAAACAAGCCAAGGAAAAATCACCATCCATTATATTCATTGATGAGATTGACGCTATAGGGCGTGCCAGAGGAAAAAGTAATTTTTCAGGGTCAAATGACGAACGTGAAAATACTTTAAATCAATTACTAACGGAGATGGACGGCTTTGGTACTAATACCAACGTTATTGTACTGGCAGCTACAAATAGAGCCGACGTTTTAGACAAGGCATTGATGCGAGCAGGCCGTTTTGATAGGCAAATTTATGTCGATCTTCCTGATGTGAGAGAACGTAAAGAAATATTTGAAGTCCATCTACGTCCGCTTAAAAAAGAAGAAACCTTAGATGTAGACTTTTTAGCCAAGCAAACGCCTGGATTTTCCGGAGCTGATATTGCAAACGTCTGTAATGAAGCTGCTCTTATTGCAGCCAGAAAAGGTAAAAAAGCTGTAAACAAACAAGATTTCTTGGATGCGGTTGACCGTATTATTGGAGGACTGGAAAAGAAAAATAAAATCATTACACCAGAAGAGAAAAAAGCCATTGCCTTTCACGAAGCTGGACATGCTACAGTTAGTTGGATGCTGGAACATGCTGCTCCACTAGTTAAGGTTACCATTGTACCTAGAGGGCGTTCCTTGGGTGCTGCATGGTACTTACCTGAAGAACGACTTATAGTGCGCCCAGAACAAATGTTAGACGAAATGTGTGCAGCACTTGGAGGTAGAGCCGCTGAACAAGTCATTTTTGGTAAGATTTCTACCGGAGCTTTGAGCGACCTAGAAAAGGTAACGAAACAGGCAAGAGCTATGGTTACCATTTATGGTTTGAGCCAAAAAGTAGGTAACTTAACGTACTATGACTCATCTGGACAATCTGAATATGGTTTTACAAAACCATACAGTGAGCAAACTGCTGAATTGATTGACAAAGAAATCTCCAATATTATTGAAGAACAGTATAATCGTGCGGTTAAGTTATTGGAAGAAAACAAGGATAAGTTAACACAACTCGCTGAAGTTTTACTGGATAAAGAAGTTATTTTCAAAGACAATCTAGAAAAAATATTTGGTAAACGTCCGTTTGATGTTAAATCTGAGGAAGGTACTACGGAGCAAACTAAAAATGGAAAGGAAGTACCGGCAGCAAATCGAACATCAGTTGACGAGGAAGAATAACAGCATAATAAGCTGCTTCATATAAAAAACTTAAATTGACAATTAGTTAGTTTAAGTTTTTTATATTTGAGAAACGCTCCAAACAGAGTATTAATAGCAACATTTAAATGAGCTTTTTTCGCAAACTTTTCGGTAAAAAGACAAAAAAATCTGAAGAGAGCATCCCAGACCAAGAACGAGGCAAGTATATGCCAGAGGTGAAGCTACCAGCTGACGAGCGATTTACCATAAATTTCAAAGCCAATGGTGGCAAGTTCTTGTATTGCGAAAATATGAATGAAGTTAAAGAGAGCTTTAACGAAATCTTAAAGGAAAACAATTGGCAAGATTCTAAGGTCTTTCTTATAGACGAGAGACTGAACCAACTCTTTAAAGACTTTAATCTTAAAGCTACAAACAAGGTTGATGAAAGCGATTATTTTTTATCGACTTGTGAGTATTTAATTTCAGACGATGGATCTTTACTCATTTCTTCTAACCAAATTGCTGAAAAGAAGTTAAAGGAACTGCCACATCACTTTATCATTTATGCCACAACCAGTCAATTTGTTGAGAATATTGGAGAAGGTCTAAAAGGAATAAAGAGTAAAAGCAAATCTTCCATTCCAACGAACATTACCACCATTAAGCACTTTAAAGCAGCCGATGACAAGGATTTTATGTCTTATGGTAGTAGTGCAAAGGACCTTTACCTACTTCTACTCGAAGATTTATAATGAAAGAATTATACATAAGAGCAATTTCTGGATTTATCTATGCTTTACTTTTGGTTGTCTCTTTGTATTCCCAAACAGCACTTTCAGTGGTTTTAGCTGCTTTTGGATTAATAAGCCTTCTCGAATTTAGTAAACTTATAAGCCTAAAGTCCTACCTACAGTATGTTATTTTTATAATTCTCTATATAGTTTTTGGATATATTAGCCTTCTAGATCCAGATGCCGCTGGTGGCGATGAAGCCATTCAAATATTATTGGTCATTACAATTTTTGTAAACCTGCTCCTAATTAAAGATCTCTTTACCACTAAAAGAATTCCCTTATTTGAGTCTAAACGATATATTACTACCACGTTCTACTTATCAAGTGGTTTTGTTTTTTTGATTCAAGTAGCCAATTTCAAGCATCAATTTACACCACTACTCCTCTTAGGAACTTTTATCTTAATGTGGGTCAATGATAGTGCAGCCTATCTTATTGGTAAAAATTTCGGAAAACAGAAGTTGTTTCCTAGAATTTCTCCCAAAAAAACAGTTGAAGGGTTTCTAGGGGGCTTACTTTTTGCTAGCATATCTAGTTATTTTATTTCAAAATACACCAATACCCTGAATTTTAATGCATGGCTCATTCTTTCGATTATTGTAAGTGTTCTTGGTACTTTTGGTGATCTCATTGAGTCAAAATTTAAACGTATGGCCGGTGTAAAAGACAGTGGTGTTATTATGCCAGGGCATGGAGGGCTGCTAGACAGGTTAGATAGTCTTATATTTGTAGCGCCATTTATATATTTATTTTTAAGAATTTCACAGCATGTTTCATAAGGAAGGACATAAGATTATTTTCACCGCTTTAGTCATCGTAGTTGCTTCATTCTTTTTAATTGATGAGTTTGTGACCCTCGAATGGCTTAGGAAAGGATTAATGATTACCATTCTTATTGGCTTTATCCTGATTTTGCAATTTTTTAGAAATCCAAAACGTCATACCCATTTAAATGACAGCCATGTATTATCTTCTGTTGATGGCAAGGTTGTAGTCATTGAGGAAGTAGAAGAGACTGAATTTTTTAAGGATAAACGTATTCAGGTTTCAGTTTTTATGTCGCCCGTAAATGTCCACGTCACTAGGTACCCTATTAGTGGCAACGTTGCTTATAGCAAATACCACCCTGGAAAATACCTTGTTGCTTGGCATCCTAAATCAAGCGAAGAAAATGAAAGAACCACTGTTGTGGTAGAAAATAATTCTATTGGCCCTATTATGTTCAGGCAAATCGCAGGAGCACTAGCAAGGCGAATTGTAAACTACGCAAAAGTGAATACATCAGTAAAGCAAGGTGACGATTCAGGCTTCATAAAATTTGGGTCTCGAGTAGACATCTTTTTACCCTTACATGCTGATGTTAAGGTTGAATTGAACCAAAAAGTCCGCGGTGGAGAAACTTTAATTGCAGAAATCTCATGACCTCAGAGGAACTCGACATAAAATTCCAAGAAGCTGTTGAGCGTGTTAATGAACACACAGATCCTTTTCCTGCCGACTTCCTATTAAGATTATATGCCTATTATAAAAAGGCGACTAACGACTACGGTAGACCCAATAGTAGAAAGCCCATCATAAATGCCTTTAAGACTAATGCCCTTTTTCAAGTAAAGGACATTAGCCAAGATGAAGCCAAAAGACGGTATATAAAGCTAGTAAAGAATTATTTTCTTTACAGAAAATAAACATAGCGCTTCATAACTACCTTAATCTATTATACCTTAAAAATTTAAGCTTTTTGTTCAGGTAAATTTACGCCAGACCTTAAGAAGGTTACACCCATTATTATGGCCCAGACTACTTTCACATGAAACAGTGGTTTATAGATTTCAAAATTATCTGGTATAGCCAAAATAATACCCATTGCAGCGAAGCCAAAAAGTACGGTGAAGGCACCTAATAATTTATTAACCATTTGCCATTTCAAAAAAGCCCAACCTAGAAGGACGAATCCTACACCAGAAAATATCCTTCCAAATCTAATGAAACATGTAACATACTGGTTGGTGAACAAGATGTCATGCATAAATGCATTTATTTCTGCCACGGATTTACCAGCTGTCTGCCCTACGCCCCAAGCACCAAAATTATAGAAGTAAGCATTGGCTATAGCCAAAGTGAAGGTTCCTATAATTATCATACCAGCACCTGGTAAAATTAAAACACGATATGGCCTTCTGGCCGTAACCGAAACTAAGGCAAATACTGCAATACCTAAAGTGACCCATCCGAATATATGAATACGATACATCCATATCCATGTCCAAACACTTTCGCCTATCTTTTCAAAATCCGAAGCTTGTATATATTCACCTATGTGATGCGGCGATAAGCCCCAGCCTATCCACAATAAAGCTGCAGCCATTAAAAAGGCCCAACCAACTACCTTAGTTTCAAAATCTTTTTGTTTCATAATACTTTGAGTTAGAAATAAGGAGAAAGCTATTATTTTTGAACGTTTGGTTATGTAACTTTTGTTACATTACAACTGATAATAGCACTCTAAATTTTGAAAGAATTTTATTAATTGGAATCACATCAAGGCAATAATAGTTTAATTATTAATAGGCTTACGGCACTCTGGGCCCTCAATGAATGTGGCCTTGGAGGTTTTATGCACGCCTTCAGTTCTCCATTTACAGGAATAATAGTTGGAGGGATTTCCATATTAATGGTGACGCTCATTGCCTCTTATGCAAACCATGTGCAAACCAGTGTTATTAAAGCACTGAGTATTGTACTTATAGTAAAACTTAGTGTAAGCCCGCATTCTCCTTTACCAGCATATTTCGCCGTCTCATTCCAAGGTCTTTTGGGTATCATGCTATTTAGATTACTTTCTGTAAATGCCTTATCTATAATTGTTTTTGCTGTTACAACCTTTTTAGAATCGGCTCTTCAAAAACTTCTCACACTAACCATAATTTATGGACTATCGCTTTGGGAAGCCGTTGATAGCTATATTTCGTGGATAAGTCTTAAACTAAATTTCATAGAACTTACGCTCTCTTCAAAACACCTAATTTTAGCCTTTCTCTCATTCTACGCCTTGGCCGGTTTATTTGTTGGAGTTTTAATATTTAGAGTTTACCAACTCGTACACGCTATAAAAGTTCCGGACAATTTTAATCCTATAATACGCAAGACCTCAATCATGGGACAAAAGAAGACATCTCGGTCCAAAAGAAAACCTATTTTGTTTTGGCTAGTCATTTTAGTATTGATATTGGTGTCTTTATTCGTTTTCAATGATAACCCTAGTCGATGGTCTAAAGGCTTATATTTAATAGCAAGAAGTTTAATAGTCATTGGAGTATGGTACTTTATAGTTGGCCCTGCCCTTCTTAAATTACTCAACAAATTTTTAAAGAAAAAAGGTTCAAAATACCAATCTGATATTCAACTTACCTTAGAGATTTTACCTTACTTAAAATCTATCATTCTATATGCTTGGGAAGAAAGCAAAAAGCTTAAAGGCCTAAAAAGGATACAGTATTTTATTTCTAGAAGCATTGTCTATAGTTTTCATTTTAACCTACAAGAGCAATGATATACCTGCTCGTTGGAGAAATACAAAGCGGAAAGAGTTCGTCCCTGCTGGAGTGGGTGAAACAGAAACCTAATGTTTATGGCATATTAAGCCCTGTTGACGACAGGAAGAAAAGATTTTTCTATGACCTTGAAACGAAATCAAAATTTTTAATGGAAGCACTTCCTGGCGACAAAAACGTTATTTCCGTGGGGCGTTACCATTTCTACAAATCCTCTTTTAATAAGGCCAATGCCATTATCAAAAAGAACATAAAAGAACACCAATCAGGATATATTATAATTGATGAATTAGGGAAGTTGGAGCTAAAAAACCAAGGACTGCATGCTTCGGCAAAAAAATTGATTGAAAGAACAAAAAAAAATTCACAGCTTCATGCGGTGTTAGTTGTACGTAAATCATTAATTGAAGCCATTAAAAGCCACTACGATTTGTCAAGCTCTAATGAGTTAACCACAGAAGAACTACCCCAACTTAACGATATGTAACTATTGTTACATTCTATTTTTAAAATAATTTTTAATTTAGATAGTTACACTCAATTGCCTTAACTGTTTTTGTTTTGAAGAGAAGAGATTTTGTCAAAAAAACCACATTAAGTTCCTTTGCAGCATTAATTGGAGCTGAGATTGTTTTTGGTTCTAAAATGTACGAAGGGTATACACCATTGGCCTTACAAGACCCTGACCCTTTTAAGTTATTTAATAAAAATAAGGAAATGATTGTCCTTAACGACAGGCCTTGGAACATAGAGTCTCTGGCCCACTTGTTAGATGACAAAATCACTCCAAATTCTTCCATGTTTGTAAGGAATAATGGTCTAGTCCCTGAAGATATCAATGCTAAAACCTGGACTTTAACCATCGATGGAGAGTCTGCAAAACAAAAGAAAACATATACGCTAGAAGAGCTTAAATCTAAATTTGAACACCACACCTATCAATTGACCATTGAATGTGGCGGAAACGGTAGGGCCGAATTTGATCCACCTGCGAAAGGTAATCAATGGAAGGTAGGAGCTGTCCATTGTGCCTCATGGACAGGAGTTCGGTTGAAGGATGTTCTAGAAGATACAGGAATTAAAAGCAATGCTGTTTATATAGGATTCCATGCCATAGATCAGCATCTAAGTAAAGACCCAAACAAGGAGGCCATTTCTAGAGGATGTCCCATGGCCAAAGCGCTTCAAGATGAGACCTTGTTAGCATTTAAGATGAATGGCAAAGACATTCCCCTAATACATGGCTATCCGCTTAGATTAGTTGCTGGTGGCTGGCCCGCTTCTGTATCGGGTAAATGGGTTAATCGTATTAGTATCCGCAACAAAGTACATGATGGTGCCAAAATGAATGGTACAGCCTACAGGGTACCTTGCGAGCCTGTGGCTCCAGGAGAAAAAGTGAAGGACGAAGATATGTGCATTATAGAATCTATGCCGGTAAAATCGTTAATAACTTATCCTAAGTCGGGTGCTATGATCAAAAAAGGACAAAAATTAGATATACGAGGACATGCTTGGGCTGGAGAATTAGAGGTAGCTAAGGTAGATTATTCTATAGACTTTGGTGCCACATGGAAGAGCTGTAATCTAGAGTCGCCAGCAAATAGATTAGCCTGGCAACACTTTTCAGCAACCGTAGAATTTCCTCAAAAAGGGTACTATGAAGTTTGGGCTAAAGCTACAGATACCCAAGGAGCAGCCCAACCGATGGTACTACCCGGTTGGAATCCCAAAGGATATTTAAACAATGCTTGCCATAGAATAGCAATTAAAGTGAACTAATGGAAAATCAAAAAGCATTCAATGAACAAATAAAAGCCATTTACAGATTGTTAATGGTCTTGTTTTCATTGTTTGTTTTGGCAGGTGGCGCATTAGTTTATTACGCAAACAATCCTAGTGCATTTAATTTTAGCAGTAATTCTGATACAGTAGCTGCTGTACCTGAGGAGGTTGACGAGGACTTAATTGTAGATGGTATACATGTAAGAACCGGTTTAATAGATGATGAAGGTTTAATGGTTGTTGTTAATAATTGCACCAACTGCCATTCAGCTAAGATAGTTACCCAGAATAGGATGAATGAAGAACGATGGAACACTACCATTAAATGGATGCAAGAAACACAGAATCTTTGGGATTTGGGAAAGAATCAAGAAATTATAGTAAACTATTTAGTAAAAAACTATCCGCCTGTGGCAAAAGGAAGACGGATGGCTCTTTCTGAAATTGAATGGTATGAGTTGGAGAATTAATATAGTGCTCATCATGATGGTGGTTTTGTCCTGTAATAAAGGGAAGCCCGAAGAGATTGTATCCTTAAAAAACGACTATCTCATTGAGTCTTGGCAGTTAGCCGATATCCTTAATGAACCTAATACTAAAATCTTAGATTTTAGAACTGATGCACTCTATAATGAAGGACATATAAGGAATGCGATTCATATTACCAGAAAAGCTATAGAAGATGCAAACTATCCCTATAGTGGTATAATGGCTAGCAAAGGGCAAATTGAACAACTGTTTGGACAACTAGGTATCAGCTCTGAGGATACCATTGTAATTTATGATGATAATGGTGTTTGTGAGGCAGCTAGACTCTGGTGGATATTACAGAATTATAATTTTGATAACGTAAAGTTACTTAATGGTGGTTTCACCGCTTGGCTAGAATATAATGGAGAACTAACCAATAAAAAACCTGAGTGGCAACCCACTCAATTTAAACTCACAGGAACGCCAAACATGAAATACTATATCTCAAAAGAAGAACTAGTCGAAGCTTTAAAGGATAATCCTGTGGTTATCGATGCAAGGTCTTTAGATGAGTATTCTGGAAAGCAACTAAAAAAAGGAGCATCAAGAGCGGGAAGAATACCAAATAGTATTCATGTAGATTGGGCCAACAATATTAATTTTAATGGTGATAAAAGGTTTAAAAGTAATGAAGACATCCAAAAGAACTATGCCTTTTTAAACTTGCAAAAAAAAGACCCTATAATTTTGTATTGCCATAGTGGCGTTCGCTCAGCACATACAACTTTTGTCTTGACACAGTTGTTAGGGTTTGAGAATGTAAAAAATTATGATGGGTCATGGGTAGAATGGAGTTATCATAATGACTTACCTATAGAAATAGAAACGTTTTAAAAAAAAGAAAAGAAATGGAAAAATATCTAGATGCATTTGTGAGTGCCATAGAAGGCACACTTAACTGGACTTGGAAATCGATAATTTTTGAAGTCCCATGGTACACTAACTATTTTTGGGGCCTAATTGCAATTTCGTTAATTGTATGGCTACTCGAAATCATCTTTCCGTGGAGAAAAGATCAATCTATCTTTAGGAAAGACTTCTGGCTCGACGCCTTCTACATGTTCTTCAATTTTTTCATTTTCGCTATAGTTATTAGTGGTGTTTATAAAATTCTTGAACTTCTTTTCGCAGAGGTCAATATAACAGCCAAAAGTTTAGCTATAATTGATATGTCCAACTGGGCACCTGGCCTGCAATTATTGGTCTTCTTTATTATTTTGGATTTTGTACAATGGTTTACGCATGTTCTCCTTCACAGATACAGGTTCCTCTGGAATTTTCACAAGGTACACCATAGCGTTAAGGAAATGGGCTTTGCAGCCCACTTAAGATTCCATTGGATGGAAAACATTTTGTATAAGCCCTTAAAGACTTTTGGGGTAATGATCTTAGGAGGCTTTGAGCCCGAGCAAGCTTATATTGTTCACTTCGTAGCCATAGCCATAGGTCATTTAAACCATGCTAACATTAAAATTACCTGGGGACCACTTAAATATATTTTTAATAATCCCGTAATGCATTTATATCACCATGCCTATAAACTACCAGAAGGAAAGCACGGTGTAAATTATGGGATAAGTCTTAGTCTTTGGGATTACATATTTAAGACTGATTATGTACCAGAAGATAGCGGAACTATTGAAATTGGATTTAAAGGTGATGATAAGTTCCCTAAGGACTTTATTGGCCAAAACACTTATGGTTTTGGGAAACGGAAAAGCGACTAGATAGCTAGGTTAGTCCCTTATCAATGGCATGGTTGAACAACGCAACAAGCCTTCTTGCTTAGCAATTTCTGCATAAGGGACTTCCTCTACTGTAAATCCATTGGCTCTAAGCCAGTTATTTAATCGTGTAAAATTTCGTTCTGAGATAACCACATTTTCTGAAATGGAAAAGATATTACTGTACATATCGTACATCTCGTCCTTGGTTATTTCAAAGATATTCTCTTGTCCAAAATAATCTACCAGCCATTGGTATTCTTCCTCAATTAAAAACCCATTTTTATGGATAATAGCTTTGTCCTTGCCAACCGGTTGGAAACAGCAATCTAGATGCAAGGCATTTTCTCTTGGATCGGTATTTGATTTACGCAACTCAAATGATTTCACTTTTTTATTCGGAAACAAATTTTGAATTGCATCAACCGCCTGCTTATTGGTTCTTGCGGTTATATAATCTGCATAATCCTCACCTGTGTAAGTTCCCATAAAAATATAATCGTTCCAAGGCATAACATCGCCACCTTCAACGTGGCAATCATCAGGGAGTATAATCCTATTGGACTTGTCTACATTAATCCAAACATATTCTGTAGCCTCCACTTCCCGCTTTCTATCTGGAAGGATATTGGCAATAATTATTTTATCTTCGATAACAAAGGAAATGTCCCTAGCAAAAATCTGATTATAATTTTCTAGGACTTTGGGTCTATAAACAGTAACGTCGTATTTCTTCAAAACTGCTGCCACAGCATCCATTTCTTTAATCATGTCTTCTTCCTTAGGATAAGTCCCTGCAAGAACATGCTCTAAACTTTTAGGGTCGTAGCATTCCTCTGGTTTAGGCGTTGGACCATTACTCTCTGCAGTTCCTAAAATAACAGCTCGTAAACGTGAGGTTTCGTTTTGAATATTTAATTTCATATAGTAGATTACAGAAAAAAGCTTCATAGATATTATGAAGCTTCCTGTTTTTTATTAAGCATTAATTAGCGTTGCGCTATAGCCTTAAACGGCCTGTAGGTCTCTCCAATATATAATTGGCGTGGTCGACCAATAGGCTCTTTTCTTAAGCGCATCTCTCTCCATTGGGCTATCCAACCTGGTAGACGACCTAATGCAAACATTACGGTAAACATCTCTACTGGTATGCCCATGGCTCTATAAATTATACCTGAGTAGAAATCTACATTTGGGTACAACTTTCTATCCACAAAATATTGGTCCTCTAAAGCTTCTTTCTCTAATCCTTTTGCAATATCCAATATTGGATCTTCAACACCTAAATCTCCTAAAACCTCATCAGCTGCTTTTTTTATGATACGAGCCCTAGGGTCAAAATTCTTGTATACTCTGTGTCCAAACCCCATTAACCTAAACGGATCGTTTTTGTCTTTGGCCTTAGCCATGTATTTTTTGGTATCTCCACCATCTTCCTTAATAGCCTCTAACATTTCTAAAACAGCTTGGTTTGCTCCACCGTGCAGCGGACCCCATAGTGCAGAGATTCCAGAAGCAAGAGAAACAAATAGACCAGCGTGAGAAGAACCTGTAATTCTTACTGTTGAAGTAGAACAGTTCTGTTCATGATCAGCATGTAAAATAAGGAGTTTATCAAGAGCATTTACGAGTATTGGATTTTGCTCATACTCCCTATTAGGATTTTTAAACATCATCCTGAGAACGTTCTCTACATAGCCTAAGTTGTCATCTCCATACTCTAGAGGCAAGCCGTGTTTTTTTCTCATTGCCCAGGACACCAGGACTGGAAATTTACCCATAATCCTAACAATAGAATTATACATGTCTTGCTCCGAACTTACATCAACCGAAGATGGATTAAATGCAGTCAAGGCAGCAGTCAATGAGGATAGTACTCCCATAGGGTGTGCCGACTTTGGAAAAGCGTCCAAAATCTTTTTAACATCATCATCAACTACTGAATTTTCTTTTATATCAGCATGAAATTTATCTAATTGCTCTTGCGTTGGCAAATCCCCAAAAATAAGCAAGTAAGCAACTTCAAGAAAGTCTGCTTTGTCAGCGAGGTCTTCAATAGAATACCCTCTGTAGCGTAAAATTCCTTTTTCACCATCTAAAAATGTTATGGCACTCTCACAACTACCGGTGTTTTTGTAACCAGGATCAATAGTAATTACTCCACCTGTAGAACTTCTTAGGGTTTTTATATCAATTGCAACTTCATTTTCTGTTCCTCTTACAAGTGGGAACTCGTATTTCTTACCATTTATCTCTAGGGTAGCTTTTTCTGACATAGTGTTGTTTCTATTATTAGTTGAAGGATTACAAATTTAAGAAATATCAAACGATTTCGGTACTAGATTTAAAAGGGATTTAACAGTGTCTAAGCCATAAAAAAAGCCCTTTATTTCTAAAGGGCTTTAAACTTTTAAATAAATCTGACTACTGCTTTACCTTAAAGGCTTTTTCTTGTGGAAAATAAGCTATATCTCCAAGCTCTTCCTCAATTCTCAACAATTGATTATATTTTGCCATACGATCACTCCTAGAAGCAGAACCTGTTTTTATTTGACCCGTATTTAATGCTACCGCTAAGTCTGCAATAGTATTATCTTCGGTTTCTCCAGACCTATGAGACATCACACAGGTATAGCCTGCATTCTTAGCCATATTAACTGCGGCTATCGTTTCCGTTAACGATCCTATTTGATTCACCTTTATTAAAATAGAATTACCAATACCATTCTCAATACCGTGAGACAATCGCTCTACGTTAGTTACAAACAAATCGTCACCAACAAGTTGAACTTTATCACCGATTTTTGCTGTGAGGTCCTTCCAACCGTCCCAATCGTTTTCATCCATACCATCTTCTATGGAGATAATTGGGTATTTTTGTGCCAATTCTTCTAAATAAGCAGCTTGTTCGGCACTAGTTCTCACAACACCTTTATCACCTTCAAAAAGGGTATAATCGTATTTACCATCTTTATAGAATTCTGCAGCAGCGCAGTCTAG
>CAZGDG010000052.1:0-22252 GCA_964524415.1 uncultured Flavobacteriaceae bacterium | reverse complement strand
TCGTAATACTCTTTTTTATTCAAGTTTATTTTTATCTCGAAATAACAATTTCCACCGTCCTCAACTATCATTATTTCACTTTTCCAATTTTCAGCTCCGAAATCATCACAGAAAAAATTAATCCATACCTCTTTTTCTCCTTTCTCATTTATCACTGGGACATACTGTCTGTAGTATGAATCTAATTCAAGTTCATAGCCAGTTTTATCTCTTTTGTCATCAGGGAAATCTTTATTCCTTTCAATTAGTGCTTCTCTCTGAATTTGATTGTTTTCGGCAACTGCAAGCACTAATATTTTCTCTATTTCAGTTAAGTCGTTATTGGTCAATTCGTAAGGTTCAGCATTTTTGAAAATCCAATACCATTCAGTTCGATAAGGTAAAATAGTATAATCAGATTTTTCTAATTTGAATTCCGATTCAGTGTTTTTTCCGCTATCAGTTTTGTCTGTTCTTGTATTTTCTTTACAAGACAAAATTAAAATTAGAGCAATAAAGATTATTCTTTTCACAATGTTTTTTTAACTGTTGTACAACGTGTTTGGCTATGGTTTCGTTGCGTGAAAATCCGCGAGGATTTTCCGCCGTAAACCGAAGATAGCAAATTTGCGAGGATTTTCCGAGAGGAAAGTCAGAAGCAATGAACTATAGCCGGTGTTGTGCATAGTATTTTATTCTTTGCATATTTTCCCAGTCATTTGTTGTGTTTCTCCATTGACACTTAATGTTGATTTAAAATAGAAACACTTTCCTTCTATTTTTACCAATTCATTTAAAACTCCGTTATTGTCATTCAAGAATTTTTGATATTCGGTCAATTCCATTTTTGATTCGTCATACTTGAGTCGATAAGTACAGTCATCAATCCATTCAATTATCTCGTAAGCAGTTTTATTAAAATCCGTTCCAAGAATATTTTCTGGGTCTTCAACTATTTCAGTTTGTTGATTTCCATTTCGAATTATTTTATAAGGCAGAATTGTTTCATTATCCGCTGGAACATAGAAATTTCCATTTTTAAAATCCGAGCAAGTCAATTCCTGCGCATTGATTTTAATTCCAATCACTAGAAATATTGCAATTAAGATTGTAGTTTTTTTCATTCAGCGTTTTGTTTGTCAATATTATGCACAACGGTCTCGTATAACCGTCAGTTACGGGTTAATATGTTTTATTTTTCGGTTAAGCACAGACGTTAGCAATTCCGAGTGGATTCGGACGTAGTCGAATCCGCCGTAATTGCGGTTATACATTGTTACCACACGTTTTTTATTCCCAATATTCATATTCAAAATATCTTGGTACATATCCGCGAATACTTTTCAAAAGTCCATTGTCGTAATATTTATAAGTCAGTTGGTATTCGTTTTCTCGGTCGTTCATAAACTTTGAATAGACGTCTGACTTTATAAGTTGACCTTTGTCGTTGAAAAAATTCGTTATGGTCTTATCGTCTTTAAATTTTTCTAAATCCTTGTAGTCCTTGTAAGCAGTTGTGTTGGGAATTCCGTTTATTGTGTCAGTCACTTTTTTAAGTTTTGGCTCAAAATAATATCCATAAAACCTACTTACATAAAAGTCTTTGTCGTATTCTTTAGTCTTATTATATACGATAACTGAGTCTTTTTTCCTTATAGTTATAGATTCGTAAGGTTGATAACTATACGAAGTTTCATAAACAAAATTTCCCAAATTTTTTCGAGACCAAGTCAGTTTGCCATTAGTCCCATATATAAAAATTATTGAATCCCGACCAATCGAATCTGTTATTTTAACCAACTGATTTTTATTATTGTAGTCAAACTGGTTTATTTTTTCAATCCGTTTTCTTTTCCGTGTTTTACGATTATACGAAGCACTATATTTTTTAGAGCGTATTCTTTTTCCAGTTCGGTCAAATTCTATGATTTCAGACAAGTCTTTTGGCGAATTCATATAGACAGATATTTTCTTTACTTGTCGGTTGGCATAAATACTGTCAGGTTGCCATTTATTTTCAATTTGTCCAAAACTGAATATTGGAATAGAAAGAAATATTAAAAAAAGAATTCTGTTCATTTTATCCAATTTGGTTTTTTCAAATGTGTGGTAACTTGTTTATATGCGTTATTGAAAGTTCCATAAGATGAACAAACGGTGGGATAACGATGATCCTAAGCCATTTTTTTCATCCATATTATTCGCTTTCAATATTTTAATTTTCAATATAGACACTTTTTACAAATTATCGAAAGGATTTTTAATATCGGTTAAATTGGTAGAAGATACGTGGGTGTAAATCATCGTGGTCTTTGGGCTCTTGTGTCCCAACAATTCCTGTATGTACCTAATATCGGTCCCTCCCTCGAGCAAATGGGTGGCAAAACTGTGCCGCAGTGTGTGCAGCGTCACGTATTTTCTAATGCCAGTCTGCCTTAGCGCCTTTCTTAGGACCTGCCTGGCACTCACCTGTGTGTAGGCCTCTCCCGCACGGCCTTCAAAAAGGAAACGCTTTGGTCGGTAATGTTGCTTATAGGATTCCAACAAAGGCACAAGGCTAGGGGAGAGCAGGGTAAACCTATCCTTCCGTCCCTTGGCCGACCTCACCAGGATCAGTCCGCGAATGGGATCGATATCGTCAGGCCTAAGGCTCAAAGCTTCACCGATCCGTAAACCTGCTGAATAGACCACGCTCAATAAGGTCCGGTGCTTGAGATTCGACGTGGCATCCAAAATGGCCTTAACCTCTTGTTTGCTGAGCACACTGGGCAGTTTTTTATCCTTGCTGGGTCTTTTGATGTCAAGTTCATCTATGGCGATCTGCTTATAATCGATAAACTGTTTTATGCCACTGATGCATTGGTTCTGGTAGGAAACGGACTTGTTGGCCTTAACTATAAAATCATAATTGAACTGCTCTATGCTTCTGGCCGTAATGTCCGCAATCCCCTTAAGTTCCAGGTAACGCACAAAGAGTCTTGTGACCTCCATATACGTCTGTACGGTATTTTCGCTAAAGCGCTTTTGTTGCAGCCATTTGCCGAATTTTGCGATGTCCCTTTGGCTCGCATCGCTCAACTCGGGCAATTCGCAAGAGTCTATGTTGGGCACGTCTTCTTTTTCTACTTCGTTATAAATGAAGGCACTCTGTTTAAAGGCCGAATAATCCACATACCATTTCTTGGCCCTAAAATACTCAAAGAGCTCGTGCACAACAGTGCTGGTGTATGCCGTGTAAAAGGTCTTGTGGGTAGTGCTGTATCGCATACCGTCATAGGCCTTAACATAGTCTTTAACGGTGTCGTCGTAATCAAAGCGTACGGCAACCATCCGTTGGTTGTTGTGCCATAGCGGCCTGAGCGTTATTTGTACCCTGTTTTCCATGTTGAAATAACAAAATTAGGGTATCGAACAAATAAAAACCGTATCTTATACGCATAACTTGCGTATAAGTTTCACTTAAGTTATCAAGATGAAAAGATTACAGGAAAATTGTCTTAACTGCGGAAAGAAATTGAAAGGTAGAATCGATAAAAAATTCTGTGACCCAAGATGTAAGAGTGCACACCAGTACAAGGTAGAGCGGGAACGACCGGAACGGTTCTATAACAAGGTAGACAACCAATTACGGTTGAACCGAAGAATCTTAAAAGAGTACAATAAGGCGGGCAAGGCCGTGGTAAGACAATCGATATTAATGGCCGAAGGATTTGACCCTAATTTCTTTACCCATTACTGGAAGAACCAAAAAGGCAATGTCTATCTGTTTGTTTACGAATACGGCTTTTTGAGCAAAAAGGAGAATGGTAACGATAAATACGTCCTCATAAAATGGCAGGATTATATGGCTAAATAGAGCCTTAATTGGAGTGGATTATGCCTTGGACAGAAAGTTCTACCCGAATCAACCGAATAAACACGGATAAGCACGGTTTAAACGAATATACACGAGTAGTTTCGAATATCCAACATATTGGTGTTTAGGTTCTACTGTTGGTTCTATTCCATTTGTTCTAGTCAATTCTTGAGATATGATTAGTGTGAAAAAACCTACATTTAGCAGTGCAAATGGAAAAAATCAACTTTAATTGCAATTTTCACTGATTATTGCCAATAGACTTGTTGAATTGCTTTGAAGAAAAACAATTATGTCCGTGCTTTACATGAAATTATTAATAGCACATCACATGTATAAGTTTTTATCCAAGAAAGAAGCTGCAAAGCAGTTGAGTGTCAGTGTAAGGCAACTTGATAGATATATAAAGGATGGAAGGGTTAAAGCCTTTAAGCCTTATAACGGTATGCGGGTTTTGATTCATTCTGATTCATTAACAGAAGAGAATCTAAAATCACCTGTTCCTGTTTTCAGAAATTTTCAAGAAAATGACGAACCTAATTCTTAGAGTCTATGGAAATTGCTAATTGTAAAACTTGTAACTCTGAATTTGAGATGAGGAGGAGTGACCAAAAGTTCTGTTCTAACAAATGTAGGTCTCGCTTCAATAACAAGAATAGATTAAGAAATAATCCGATTATAAAAGAGACCAATAAAATTCTGTTGAATGATTTCAGAATATTCCTGGGTATTTTAGGTAATGATCAGGAAGCTTTGCTTGAAAAGCAAAAGGCTAGCATTCTTGGTTTCTCAGGAAGGCAATGTACGCGACTTGAAAATTTAGATGGTGTAAAGGAACAAGTTATGGTGATTTACGACATTGCTTTTTATCAGTATAATAAGAATTACTTTAAAATTATAAAATTATGAGTGCAGTAAATTTTTACGACGATTACCCAACTATTTTGTCATCAAAGGATTTAAGAATTAATCAATTGGAACAAGTCGAAGAGCTTCAAAAAGCAAATAATTTTTGGATTGGATCCACTATAGTTCTAGGGTCAATAGTTGTATTGATAGGCCTTTATTATTTTAATGACTCTATCAAGAGAAGAAAGGATGATTAGCAACACGTCTTACCTTTTCCTTGGCAGAGGCCTTAATGTATAACAAAACCATTTTCTCTGAACTATGTCCGGAAAACACCATAATGTCCTGTAGTGGCACACCACTGTTATAGGCGTTGGTGCAAAAACTTCTCCGGGCACTATGGCAACTAATAAATTGGTATTTAGGCTTGTTGAGTAGTTCTGTTTTTCCACCAATGGTTTTTTCAACAGTTACCAATTCTGTAACCCCACATCGTCTCAATAATCCTTTAATTTCGCGATTAACAATCGTTTTGTGAACGTAGTCCGGAAATTTACCGTTTCTTTTTTCAAGAATAGCACTTATTGAAGAGTTTACAGGTATGTAAACGGGTTTGTTGGTCTTATTTTGCTTAATATAAATATGCGTTTTATTATTTATTTTTTCAGTGGTTGGATTCTTAAGAAACTTCATCAAATCCCCGATTCTAAGTCCTGTATTGCAGGCTATTAAAAATACATCTCTGATATTATCGAGTTTATGGCATCCTATTTCTAGTTGACTTAGTCTAGAGAGCTCTTCTTCAGTTAGATAAGGATGATTTACTTCTTCCCGAAATTTTTTGAAATAACGTTTCATGAATTCTCTATTGTCATGTATGTCTTCATCATAGGCTGCCTGAATAATTGTTTTCAGTTTTTGAAGATGGGAACCAATATAGTTTTTTGAGTAACCCATCCTTTGCCCGTAATTGATAAAGTCATAGTAAAAGGATTTATTAATCGCTTCGAATTTGAAATCCTTAATTTTTTTTGACTCTAGGTAACGTTTAAGATAGACACGTGTATTGTTATAGGTTTTTAGGGTTTGGGGCGATAATATACTTCCGGTATTTGGTGATACATTGGAGCTGTAAAATTGTATATAATGGCTGAAGTAGTTTAAGACGTAACTCTTGTCCAGAATTTTTTCTGTAACATCTTTAATGGCAGGTTTTGGGTTTACAATTTCTTGAATTCTTCTTTTAATTTCCCCAGCATTTTTATTTTCGCTAATGTTTGGTAGCTCTGAATAAACTAGTGTTCTGATTTTGTTAAGTTGAATATTGATGTGATCACTATCGAGAATATCGTTTGGTACTTTTATGAGTTGAATTTTAGAATCCCAATATTTTATAGAGGTTATTGGAATTGAGAATGAGGTTGATTGTCTAATCCTTAATTTTGAACCTAACCGAAGTTCAGCAATTATAGTTGCACTTTTTTTTCCCTGTCTTAATTTAAATGTAAAAACCATCTTTCATTTTGTTCGTTGAACTTTATTTTAAGATAAATGATGGTTTCTGTTGCCCCTAAATTTGTGACCATTTTTGTGACCATGTATGTCATTAAATGTCAAACTAATTGCAATTTTGATTGAAAATTGCAATTAAAAGGGCTTAAAAACAGCAAATTTGACACCAAAACACCAATAATATCGTGCTGTCGAGGTCACTAAAATAGTAAAAGAGCAAGTTGGTTAATTAACTTGCTCTTTTGTTATAACGCTTTTAAATCTAGGATAGACAGACGAAAGATTTAATGGCTAAAAATTTAAGACCTCATTTTACCGGTTAGGTCTTCAACCCTTATTAAGAATACAATAGGAACGTCATCGGTATAAATTTTACTCGAAAATTCACTTATGTAGTCTAAGTCTTTATTTTCTCTCGACAATACAATTTCCTTTATACCAATTGAGAATTCATGAAGATAATGTTTAGCCGTTGAGCCTCCAATTTCATCATATTTTCCATGAACTAATACAGACTCCCATTTATTGGCTCTATAAATATCAGCTACGGAAAGTGAAATATCTATTTGTTTTCTCATGGCTTTTATTTTATGGCCTAAACCCGAGTAACAAATAATGTAATTTTCCTTGGAATTATAGAAATAGGTGATAGGAACAGTATATGGACTATCATTGCTTATATATGATAAATACCCAATATAATTACGCTCCAATAATTCTGAGCACTGTTGTTTACTTAGAGTTGTAATCATCGTAATCGATTTGACATTGAAGTTATTATTATATCAAAGAAATTTCAATGATAATCGTCAGGTTTCATTAAGATATTTATTAAATGCATGTTTAAAATGCCTTAGACGGTTTCACCAAAACGTTAAATTAGGCGTTTAGCCTAAAGAATTTTTGGTCACATAAGCCCTCCATCCAATGATAGCAAGTTGAATTTTTGAAGCTTTACTCAAGTCTAAATTTTTTTTGGAATAAGAAGGAAGAATGACCTTATTTATCTTTGCTAAAATCCTAAACACACGGCGTTTCATTAAAAATCATTTTCAGAATCTTTGGCAAAAGTAGTAAAACTTAATCTAGGACTAAGTTTTACTTTTTATTGGTGGTTAAGGCAACATCAAAATTGGTTTAGAACGACAAAACAAAGTCGATAATAAGTCTGGCTAAAGTCATCATATTTTTTTTGGTTTAAAGGTTATTAATTTGAGTTTTTGCTTGATTGAGTTTTCAATATATCATAGGGCTCAAGTCACCTCCAAACGATTTCAAAAAAATCTATGAAATTAGATTCATATTTATAACTAAAAAAATGAAATATATATCAAAAAATTATACATAATCTTCAAAAAAGTTAATATATATAACTATTATTACTATTTAATATTTTAAACAGTAATAAATGAAGGGCTTTTTTTAAGGGCTTTTTTAAATCCTAGAGGATTTTTTTGCTCAAAACCCTTGCTTTTGAGAATTTCATCTTTTCTGAAGAATGTGAAGACTGTATCTTTTTAGAAATTTTGGAGTTGATAATAATTAGCGTAGCTTAACCTTAAGCCACTATATAACGGTTATATTTGTTTAAAATTTATCCTATGAAATCATTTCATCTCATACTATTGTTTGTAATATGCTCAGTATCCTGGTCTCAACAGTTGGTCATAAACGAATTGGACCCAGACTCACCGAGTGTTGATACGGCAGAATTTATTGAACTTAAATCCCAAACACCAAACTTTTCTACAGACGGCTACATTCTGGTTTTTTTTAACGGATCTAGCAGTGGAGGCGATTCTAGCTATTTGGTGATAGATTTAAATGGATACACTACAGATAACAATGGGCTTTTAGTTCTTGGAGCTTCCGCGGTTTTTCCTTTCCCACAAGTTTTGTTGGCCGATAATATTATTCAGAACGGCGCAGATGCTGTTGGTATCTATCAAGCCCAGGTAGAAGACTTTCCCGAAGGAACCCTTGCGACAACAACAAATTTAGTTGATGCTTTAGTCTATGGTACTAATGATAGTGACGACAGCCAACTTTTAGCCCTCATGGGCGAAACGGTGCAATACAATGATAATGGAACCGATGCTAATCCAAGATCTATACAGCGATTTTTGGATGGCTCAAATAATGAATCCTACAGTGCAGCGGAGCCTACGCCTAGACGAGAAAATGATGGTTCGGGTATTCCCATTAATCCGCTAACCATTTCTGTGGATAATATGGCCTATAACGAGGGTGACACGTTTGATATTACCATAACTGCGGCGTCTAACGTAGCGTCAGATTTAAATGTTGAAATTAGCTTAAACAACGGAGGATTTAATACTTCAGATTTTAGTGGAAATACAACATTAATCATTCCAAATGGCCAAAATTCGGCTACCACCACCATATCTTTGATTAATGATACCAATGATGAAGGTGATGAGGTGCTTGAGATTAGATTTGTGAATCTGGTTGAACCTGTAGTGCCTGGGAACAATAATGTTCAAATTAGGGTTATAGATGACGATTTTACCGTTGCACCATGGGGAACACCAATAAACCCGACCTTTGGACAAGTGCAAAGCACGCAGCCTAGCGGTTATTACGATAGTCTTGACGGACTGTCGGATGTGGCTTTGAGGCAGGCTCTTCAAGATATTATTGCCGACCCTACTGAAGTTAGGGCTCAAACTTATGCCGATGTTATTGATATTTTACTAGAGGCCGATCAAAACCCTGAAAACAGCAATCAGGTTTGGTTGGTCTATACCGAAGAAGGAAGGGCAAAATTGGATTTCCAGACAGGAAGCAATAGCGCGGGAAAATGGAATAGGGAGCATACCTTCCCAAGGTCTAGAGGAGGTTTTGATGATATTGAAGAGGACGAAATAGCAGATGGCATCGATATTTTTTGGACCACTGAAGCCGATTCGTTGCGTCACGGGAATTCTGATGCACATGCGCTTAGAGCAGCCGATGCCGCAGAAAATAGTTCTAGGGGAAACCAACATTATGGAGAATATGTTGGGCCAACCGGAACCTTAGGAAGCTTTAGAGGCGATGTTGCAAGAAGCGTCCTTTACATGGAAATACGTTACAACGGCCTGGAAGTGGTCAATGGCTTTCCAGACACGGTTGGGCAGCTCGGAGATTTGGCAACTATTTTGGATTGGCATCGTAATGATCCACCAGACGATTTTGAGATGAATAGAAATAATATCGTTTATGAGTGGCAACGAAACAGGAATCCCTTTATAGACCAGCCCTTATTAGTGGAATATATTTGGGGAGATAATGTGGGTGAAACTTGGTTACAATCACTAAGTATTCCGGAAAATATTGAGTCTAATATTAGTCTTTACCCTAATCCGGCGAAAGACAATGTCTTCATTTCTAATTTAAGTGATAATGCCGAACTGCACATCATGTCTACGGATGGACGAGAAGTGGCTCGTTACGATAGTATTCCTCAACCTTTACCGTTATCACTGACCAAAGGGCTCTATCTTTTAAAAATCAAAGACGGTAATTCGTTTGTGGTAAGAAAATTGATTATTGAATAGAAAAAGGTGACCTCATTATAAGGTCACCTTTTGTATTAATTTTTACTAAAACTCTGTTTGCTTGTCCTGGCAATTAAAACATCTTCGGATTTTCCATACTCCAGACCAGGAATACCATCATCGTTTTTCCATGTGGCCGAACTTTCTGCGCCTTTACCATCTTCAATACTAATTTTTATTCTGGTGATTTCACCTTTTTTGTTTCGTCTTATTTTAGAGTATTTTACTTTAAGTCCAACCTGTTCAAGAAGCGCTTTATTTTTATCTAGGATATCATCTGGTGTATACTTTGAGATGTAAGCTAAGGTTGCATTTTTACTACCATCTTCATCATCTGTAAATGAAATACTATTTACTTCTGTTCTTACGATCCATTTAGATTTTTGTTTGTCATCTATAGGTTCTATGGTTTCTATTTTAATGACACCATTCTTGCCCTTTTCACCATATAACGCCATTGCCGATTCATCCTTAAGGACGGTCATGCTTTTAATATTTTTTGAACCTAGGTTTTTGAAAGTGCTTTCGTCTTTTTCCTCACCATTGATGATGAATAATGGGCGTTTGCCAGAATTACGTTCAATAAATTTAATATCATAATCTTCCTCTTTCTTGACATCACCTATTTTATATTCAAATTTGTTGCCAGGAGCCTTGATAACGTGGACATCTTGTTTGACATAGATTGTATCGACCAAGCTGTTTAATTGATAAGAAAAACTATTATCGTCTGTCCAACTTTTGCCCTGAGTCAAAGAATCTATTTCTATGATAATTTCGGTATCATCATTTTCTTTCAACTTTACTGATTTACCATCCACAATTTTAACATTATTGTCTTCTTCTATAATAATTTTATGGGTATTGTCCGAGTCTGTAAATCCAGCCTTAATGTCCTTTACGATATACTTTTTCCGATTTTTCAAAGCTCCAACCCCAAAACTACCGTCTTTAGACGTTCTAAAATAAAAGTCCGAAATGCCATCCTCCTTAATAACAGCATAATTAGCTGAACCGTTAGGAGTTTTAAAATCGACATCAATGGATGTTATTAGGCCCTGGTCATTGCGCTCAAGTGTTTTAATCTTCATCGAAATGTCATTGGCTTTGAGTTCGTCTTCAATCTCATCGAGCTGAGTATCTGAAGTAGACTTTGTGAAGATGATTTCAATCTCCGGATTTTGATAGGTTGTCGAAGTTTCAACCTTTTCAGTAGGCTCCTTTTCTACATACACTTCTTTGGTATTCATGCTTAGGAGTACGACACCTAAGAGCGGTAGAATAAGAAAATAGCGCCATTGCTTTTTAGTTTGTGATCTTGATTTTTGTAACATAACTATTCGTTCTTTGATTAATGAATTATAAAAATTTGTAGTGAGCAATTCGTGTTGATTTGCAATACTGGTTTTAAGTAAAAGTTTTTGGTAGATTTTTGAATCCGTGCTGGCAAATTGTGTTTCATAATCGGCTATATATTCTAGATTTTGCCGAATGTAATTGCGGTACAGCCACATTAAAGGATTAAACCAAAATAGGGTGCAAGCAAGTTGTGACAAGATAATATCTATAGAATGTAGTTGATTTACATGAACCTTTTCATGGGTTAACATAAGTTGAACCTCCTCATTATCCATTTGTTCTGGATTGTAAACAATCCATTTAAAGAATGAAAAGGGCGAAATGTTGTTCTTTACAATCACATAAGTGTAGATACCATCTTTCAGTTTTGGATTTTTGAGTAGCAATAGCACTAAAGAACCAAATTGAAGAAGGAATTGACCAATAAAGAAAAGTAAGCCTAAACCATATAACAGCGATAAAAGGGATAGCCAGTTTATGGATTGTTCGGCGGGTTCGGTCTGGTCAATGACAGTTGGTGTTTCAACCACCGTAAAACTTTCATTGACATTTACAGGTTCTACTCGCACTTCAATAGGGATTACCACAAGCGGCAGGGTTGTCGCGACCAGTAGTCCCAAAAGTAAAAACCATCTGTTTTGCTGAAAAAAGGTTTCCCGTTTAAGAAATACAGCATAAATACAGAAGAATACGGCAATAACGATACTAGCCTTTAAAAGATACGCCATGGTTACTGTTTTTTCTCTATTAAAGCAATGATTTCTTTCAATTCGTCTACACTGATTTTTTCCTCTTTAGCGAAAAAAGACACCACATTTTTGTAAGAGTTGTTGAAATAATTTTCAATGGCCGAGTTCATAAATCGTTTTTTATAATCCTCTTTAGAAACGATAGGGTAGTACTGATGCGTCTTGCCATAGGCTATGTGACTGACATAACCTTTATCTTCTAAATTGCGTATAATTGTGGACAAGGTATTGTAGTGCGGTTTGTCTTGCTTTATTTCGGCCAGAACATCTTTAACAAAACCTTTCTCTAGATGCCACAAAATGTGCATGACCTCCTCTTCCTTATTGGTTAGTTTTTGCATTTTTATCAACAGTTTTATTAAATGTGATTCCAAATATAACGACTTTTTTAGTTTTATAACTATAAAAATAGTTAAATAACGAAAAATATAGTTATATACTTCTGTTATCTTGATGTCTTATCTTCGCATTTTGAACACAAGTAGATTGTTTTATGATAATAAGTTTGCTATTGGTTCTAGGTGGATTGGTGCTGTTAGTTATAGGAGGGGAGTTTCTTGTGCGGTCATCGGTAGCCTTGTCTTTTAAGCTTAAGCTGTCTAAATTGGTCATTGGTATGACAGTGGTATCCTTTGCGACTTCCGCACCAGAACTTTTAGTGAGTTTGCAAGCGGCCCTAGATGGTGTTTCCGATATTTCCTTAGGAAATGTTATTGGGTCAAATATTGCTAATATCGGCTTGGTTTTAGGCATTACGGCCATTATATCGCCACTTGTTGTAGACCGAGATTTCTACAGGCTCAATTGGCCTATGATGATGTTACTGTCCATTGGGCTCTATATTTTCCTTAAAAACGATTTGGTTCTGAGTCGGTTTGAAGGTGTGGTATTTTTTATAGCGCTATGTGTGTTTTTAGTTGTTCTTATACGAAATTCTAGAAATTCCCTTACTGCCGTTAATGCAGGTGAAGAGGTGGATGAAACCCTTGCCGTTGTATCTACATTTAGAATTTTGATTTGGCTACTAATTGGAGGTCTAGGACTTTATTTTGGTTCAGAGTGGTTGGTCAAAGGTGCAAAGAATCTAGCGAGCTCAGTTGGTATAAGTGATTATGCTATTTCCGTCACGGTCATAGCAATAGGAACTAGCGTACCTGAATTGGCAGCATCTGTTATTGCCGCCTTAAAACAGGAAAAGGCTATTTCACTGGGAAATCTAATAGGTTCAAATATTTTTAATATTGCTTCCGTACTTGGTCTAACAGCAATGATAACACCAATTTCAGTGAATCCTGATACTCCTGAAATTTTATCGACAAATATTTTTTGGATGATTGGTTTTGCCGCGATATTAATTCCTCTTATGCTGTGGCCAAAACGTTTTCAAATTACTAGAGGCAATGGTGCTATTTTATTTGTGGCCTATATAATTTTTATTGTTCAGGCCTTCGCATAAAAAAGCCCACCAAATAGGTAGGCTTTTTTGGAGTTTTTATCTGAAAGTTAATTAGGCTTGTACGTTTGCACTTTTTACCGTTTTAACAATACGTCCAGCAACTTTATAAGGGTCTGCATTAGAAGCTGGTCTTCTATCTTCTAACCAGCCTTTCCATCCTTTTTCTACTGTAATGATAGGAATTCTAATGGAAGCACCTCTGTCCGAGATACCGTAGCTGAATTCATCGATAGATTGGGTTTCATGCTCACCTGTTAAACGTTGTTCGTTAAACTCACCATATACGTCAATGTGTTCTTTAACCACTGGTCTAAACGCTTCGCAGATTTTTTCGTACACTTCCTTGCTTCCGCAAGTTCTCAGTACAGAATTGGAGAAGTTGGCGTGCATACCAGAACCGTTCCAATCCATATCTGGTCCAAGTGGTTTTGGATGATAATCTATATAATAACCATATTTTTCAGTTAATCTATCAAGAAGATATCGCGCTACCCAAATTTCGTCTCCTGCTTTTTTCGCGCCTTTAGCAAATAATTGAAATTCCCATTGGCCACAGGCTACTTCTTGGTTAATCCCTTCAAAGTTAAGACCGGCTTTTATACATTGGTCGGCATGTTCTTCTACAATGTCCCTACCATGTGTGTTTCTTCCACCTACAGAACAGTAATACAGCCCTTGAGGAGCTGGATAACCACCAACAGGGAATCCAAGAGGTAATTGGGTTTTTCTGTTCATTATAAAGTATTCTTGTTCAAAACCAAACCAGAAATCATTATCGTCATCGTCAATGGTCGCTCTACCATTTGATTCGTGTGGTGTACCATCAGGATTAAGCACCTCTGTCATTACTAAATAACCATCCTTTCTAGCTGGGTCTGGGTAAATAGCAACAGGTTTTAACAAACAGTCAGAATTATTTCCAGTAGCTTGCCTTGTTGAACTTCCGTCAAAAGACCAAATAGGACAATCTTCCAATTTACCACTGAAGTTTTCTTCAATTTTAGTTTTACTTCTCATGTTTTGAGTAGGCTTATAGCCATCTAGCCATATGTACTCTAATTTCGATTTGCTCATCGTTTATTAATGTTTAGAAATAGACGATGCAAAGATTATTATTTTTTTAGATTAGTCAAAAAAAATAGGGTCATTTAGATGAAATGTTATTAATAACTGTTAATAACCCTATTTTTTTAAGGGTTCTAAAATAAAACTACCTATTTATATTATTTTTGCCCCAAAATAATAATACCTATGTCAACATTGAGATTCCATGCAGTTAAGGCCTCCTTAAACAGAGAGCCCGTTCGTGTAACAGAGCCAGCCAGGCGTTCAGATATTTTTGGTAAAAATGTCTTTAATAAACTGGCGATGAGGCAATATCTTACAAAGAATGCCTTAGATGCCATCACAGAAGCCATAGAAAAAGGGAGCAAAATTGATAGGCTAACCGCAGAACATGTTGCAACTGGGATGAAAGAGTGGGCAATATCCAAAGGCGCCACCCATTACACGCATTGGTTCCAGCCCTTAACCGGTTCAACAGCAGAAAAGCATGATGCATTTTTTGAAACTACGGATGAGGAATCTGCCATTGAAAAATTTGATGGGAGCCAACTTGTGCAACAAGAACCTGATGCATCCAGTTTTCCTAGTGGAGGCATTAGAAATACTTTTGAAGCTAGGGGATATACCGCGTGGGACCCTAGTTCACCGGCTTTTGTGTATGGGTCTACATTGTGTATACCAACTGTTTTTGTGTCCTATACTGGCGAGGCTTTAGATTACAAAACCCCTTTGCTTAGAGCTCTTCATGCCATAGATAATGCGGCTGTGGCCGTTTGTAAGTATTTCGATAAAAACGTGAAAAAGGTAAGTGCATCTTTGGGCTGGGAACAAGAATACTTTCTAATAGACCATGCTCTTGCTACATCAAGACCAGATATCGTATTAACTGGAAGAACCCTTTTAGGCCATTCACCTGCAAAAGGCCAGCAACTAGACGATCATTATTTTGGTAGCATTCCGGCTAGGGTTATGTCATATATGCGTGATTTGGAGAACGAATGTATGCTCCTAGGGATTCCCGTAAAAACGAGACACAATGAGGTAGCGCCAAATCAGTTTGAGTTGGCTCCAATTTTTGAGGAAGCCAATTTGGCGGTTGATCATAATTCCCTGCTTATGGATGTGATGCAAAAAGTTGCCAAACGACATAATTTTAAGGTACTGCTTCACGAGAAGCCTTTTGCAGGCGTCAATGGCTCAGGTAAACACAATAACTGGAGCTTAAGAACCGATACAGGTGTCAACCTTTTGTCTCCTGGTAAAACTCCAATGAGTAATTTACAGTTTTTAACCTTCTTTATAAATACTATTAAAGCTGTTGAGGCTTATGAAGAACTTCTAAGGGGATCCATTGCCTCGGCTAGTAACGACCACAGGTTAGGTGCCAATGAAGCACCACCAGCAATAATTTCGGTTTTTATAGGGAAGCAATTGACAAAAGTCCTCACGGAATTGGAGACAGTTACCAAAGGGAAGCTCTCTCCAAAGGAAAAAACAGATTTAAAACTCAATGTGGTGGGCAAAATCCCAGAGATTTTACTTGATAATACCGATAGGAATAGAACATCGCCCTTTGCCTTTACAGGAAATAAATTTGAGTTCAGGGCAGTTGGCTCTAAAGCCAATTGTGCTAATCCTATGATGGTACTTAATTCTATCGTGGCCAAGCAGCTTGGAGATTTTAAGATAGAGGTAGATGCTTTAATTGACAAAAAGGGCATGAAAAAGGATGATGCCATTTTCAATGTTTTAAGGGAATACATAAAAACATCCAAGTCTATCTTATTTGAAGGTAATGGCTATAGTGAGGATTGGAAAAAAGAAGCGAAAAAGAGAGGGCTTAGCAATAACGAAACCACACCAGATGCCTTAAAGGTAAAGCTTTCAAATAAAGCCATCGATTTATTTCAAGAGTTGGGCGTTATGAATAAAATTGAGTCTGAAGCACGCTATGAGGTGGAGATGGAGGAGTATGTGATGCATATTCAAATAGAAAGCCGTGTTATAGGAGACATCGCTCGTAATCATGTTGTGCCAACTGCAGTGCGATACCAAAACATTTTAATAGAGAACGTTACTGGACTAAAAACCATATATGGTGATGAATTTAAGGCCTTGGCAAAGGAGCAATTGATGCTTATTGAAGCTATTTCAGGACATATTGAGGCCATCAATTCTCTCGTTACCAATATGACGGAATTTAGAAAGAAGTATAATAAAGAACCTAAAATTGATAAAAAGGCCAAAGGGTATTGCGAGGTTGTTAAACCAATTTTTGATGAGATAAGATACCATTGCGATAAGTTGGAATTAATGATTGATGATGAGCTATGGCCTTTGACCAAATATAGGGAGCTTTTGTTTACGAAATAAATCCAGAACCTTAAACATAATGCAGGGTTTAATGTAAATCTAAAGTTAAATAAATAGTAACCTTACGTATATTTTTAATGGGTATGATGCGATTTTATGTCGTTTGTCGATAACAAGCTGCGAGTTATCGAAAATAGCTCAAAAAAGACCGAAAACCTTAGGATAGCACTTTATCGAACCTCATAATTTCGTATTTTTGTAATGCTATTAATCAATATTCGTTAAAGATGAAAAAGTTACTATTAAGTGTAGCTATTCTCGTGGGTGCAACCTTAATTCTTACTCAGGACAACTCAGACAATTTAGACAAAGTGACTAAACAAGAGGTTGTCACAATGCAGACTAAGTTACCGACAGATTCAAAATTCAAATAGACCGAGCAAAACGTAAAGTCTAAACATATTTTAAGGTATATCTACTTTATAGATGTACCTTTTTTATTGACTAAAGAAGCCGTTTTGTTAGAATTTGTGCAATATTTTTCTATATTGCAGCACCTCAAATCGTTATAACCTTTAAACCATATGTTTCAAAATTATGATGATACCAAAAAGCGCAAAATTCTTTTGGTTTGCCCTAACATTGTGTGTAGCTTCCGTACAAGCACAACGTGAGCAAGATTCTTTAAGAGTTGATAATTCATTTAAATTTTTCGATTTAAGGGGGACCAATGTTGCCGATATAGGTTTGGGTGGTAGCACCTTATTTGGTGATTATGAAGATAAGAGCTTTGGGTTTTACTACAGGGTAGGCTACAAACGTTATATAACACCTAATATTTTTGTGGGCCTCACGGCAAACGGCTATACTATTGGTGCCGAGGACACTGATTTCAATCTAATGTCCTTCGATTTTAGTATGGAGCTGTTGTTGTTGCCTTATGATCGTTTCTCACCAATTGTATATGGTGGCTTCGGTATTAACACGTCAAGTGATGTCGATGCCAATGCTGTTAAGACACAAATAGGTATAGGCGTGGAATATATGGTTGTAGAACAAGTAGGTATTAAGCTTTACTACGAATACAACTATAGTTTCGAAGACGAATTACAACCTCTTATTGTGGATGACCGAAATGACAAATTCCTAAGATTTGGTCTTGGACTTAATTTTTACTTTGGAGGCACACAGGAACGTGAAAAGCGCGTCCAAGAAATGGAAACAATAATTAATTCTAACCTTTTAGATAATTAATCCCAATGCTTACTTTTGCAGAACCAACAAAAGAAATCTAAATGAGTGGTTCTGCAAGTAAACGATACGCCCAAAGAGGAGTTTCTGCCTCAAAAGAAGATGTACATAATGCCATAAAGCATATTGATAAAGGCTTGTTTCCTAAAGCCTTTTGTAAAATAGTACCAGACTACCTTACAAATGATGATGACTACTGTCTAATTATGCATGCGGATGGTGCAGGTACAAAATCATCCTTAGCCTACATGTACTGGAAGGAAACGGGAGATTTGTCTGTATGGAAAGGAATAGCACAAGATGCGCTGATAATGAATGTCGATGATCTGCTATGTGTAGGCGCAACGGATAACATTATGTTGTCTTCTACTATTGGCCGAAACAAAAACTTAATTCCAGGTGAAGTAATCTCTGCTATAATCAACGGAACCGAAGAGCTGATTGATGATTTAAAGAAACATGGCGTTACAATCCATTCAACAGGTGGGGAAACAGCTGATGTTGGCGATTTAGTTAGAACTATAATCGTTGATTCGACGGTTACAGCCAGAATGAAACGTTCTGATGTCATTGATAATGCTAATATTAAAGCAGGTGATGTCATTGTGGGATTAGCGTCCTTTGGTCAAGCTACATATGAGAACGAATATAACGGAGGTATGGGAAGTAACGGTCTTACTTCTGCAAGGCACGATGTTTTTAGTAAGTATTTAGCAGAAAAGTATCCGGAAAGCTTTGATCCTAAAGTTCCAGACGCTCTTGTTTATTCAGGTAGTACTTCATTAACGTCTTCGGTGGAAGGTTCGCCCATTGATGCAGGAAAGCTCGTTTTATCACCTACTCGAACCTATGCTCCAATTATTAAGGACATATTGAAAAATCACAAGAGTGATGTTATTCACGGTATGGTACATTGTAGTGGTGGCGCCCAAACTAAAGTCTTACACTTTGTAGATAACCTTCATATTATAAAAGATAATTTATTTGAAATACCACCGTTATTTAAACTTATACAAGAACAATCTAAAACTGATTGGAGAGAAATGTATCAAGTCTTTAATTGCGGCCATAGAATGGAGCTTTACGTAGCGCCAAAAGTAGCAGATGACATTATTAAAATTTCAAAATCATATAATGTAGATGCCCAGATAATCGGTCGTGTTGAAAAGCTTGATGTAGATACTTCCTCACAACCTTCAAGAAAACTAACGATTTCGAGCGACTACGGGACCTTTGAATATTAAATTATGACCATGCTTAAAAGGAGAGCAGTTTTTGTGCTGCTGTTGCTTGCATTTTTAAACAGTTACGCTCAGCCCAGTTCTTTGTTTCTGATTCCGGATGAGACCAAAGATTATGGATGGACTACAGTGAAGGAGGTCGGTGCCTATTTTAACCAGACCTCATTTACCAACTGGAACGCAGGAGGTGTTAATTCCATATCAGCGAGTTTCAATGGCAAAGCAGAGGCCAATTATAAAAATGCACAGTTGTTTTGGAATTCTTCATTCCTTTTGCGCTATGGTATAAACAAGCAAGATGGAGAGCCACTGAGAAAAACGGAAGACGCCATTTCCTTAATTTCAAATTTCGGCTATGAATTTAATAAAAATAGCAACTGGTTTTATTCGGCAAGATTCAGTTTTAATACCCAGTTTGCCAATGGATTCAATAATCCGGACGACCCGCCAATTTCCCGCTTTATGGCACCTGGATACCTGTTTTTGGGTGCAGGAGTTGAATATGGAAGGCATATAGAACAATTTTCGGTATATGCTTCGCCATTAACCCTGAAGGCTACATTTGTATTGGACGAAGATTTGGCAAACCAAGGGGCCTTTGGTGTAAACCCTGCTATTTATGATGTAAATGGAAATTTATTGAGCTCTGGTGATCGTGTACGTGCAGAATTCGGGATTTTAATTACAAACCAGTACCAAGCCACGATAATGGATAATGTTAAGGTAAATAGCCTCTTAAGTTTATACACCGATTACATTAATAGTTTTGGTAATATTGATATAGAATGGGAGGTAAATTTTGATTTTAAGGTCAATAAATATGTGAGTGCTATGTTCGGTTCCCATTTACGTTACGATAATGATATTAAGACAGAGGTCATTAGGGAAGAAATTACAAATATAGATAGAGTTGTTGCCGGACCTAAGCTGCAGTGGAAACAAATATTGGGTATCGGTGTGGTGGTGGATTTGGCAGAATTTTTAGATGACGAAGAATTAACTAAGTAGACAGAGTGCCTTCATTTAAATACCGATAGTCTTCCAAATCTGTGAGTTTTGTAATGTATTTTGTTGCACCGTTTGCTAGCAAGTAAATACGATCTGAAATATCCAGGACCTCATCGTATCTATGGTCTGTTAAAATCACTAACTTTTTGGTTTTCGCTTTGAGAATAGATGATTTAATCCGTTCTATCATCAGTGGAGAAAGTCCATTAAAAGGCTCATCCAATAATACAATTTTAGATGTAGAGTGAAGAATAAGGTAAATTTGAAAAAGTCTTTTCTCACCACTTGACAGGTTACCAAATGTTACTTTTTTGTGGATTTTAAATTCAGGGTGATGTTTTACAAAACGGGACCAATCCAGACCAAATAATTTTAAGGCAGATGTTAATTTTAAGGCATTTAAAACAAAATCTCCTTGTGGCAGATATTTGACGAATCCTGTTTTATAGAGGTCTTTTAGTACGGGCTGTCCGTTAATACGAATGAGTTTGTATTTAGGTTTTAAATCGCCAAAAATAATATCCATTAAACAGGATTTTCCTGAGCCATTGCGTCCGAGAAGAGCCGTTACTTCACCTGTCTCCGCTTTTAAGTAAATGCCATTTAAAATGCTTTTGGTTTTAAATGAAAGTTCAACATTGTCTATTTCAAAAATCATTTGCTTGTTAAGTAAACTCCTTAAAGATAACAAGGAAAACGATTGTTAGGACACAATCGAGTAAAAACATTGTTGAAAAGAGTAGGATAGGTGAAATCCCTATATTTTTGTAAAAAGTCAATTTTCGCCTTTGGTTGGTTTCATTGACATAGTACCATGCAAACACGGTTAAAAATAATTTAGTAACAATTGCAGGGACCAGTTGCGGGTTAAAAAACGCTACAATGGCATTGACAAAAAAAGACCAGACCACAAAAGATCTGTAAAAAACAAGTATAGCTAGGAGGCGTTGCATAATACTTAAACGTTTTATTAGCAACTTTTATTTTTATTGCCATACATAAGGCACTGTTCGTCATTCCCAATTCATAAAATATCGTATTTTTGAGGTCAATTTTAGATGAGAGATGGAAGAGAAACTAAAGATAGTGGAGCAGCGTTTTGATGAGGTCAATGACCTTATCATCCAACCCGATATTATTGCGGACCAAAAGCGGTATATAAAACTAAACAAAGAGTATAAGGACCTAAAGCAAATTGTAGATAAGGGCACTATTTATAAGGAGTTGTTGGCCAATATCAGGGAAGCAGAAGACATCATTGCAGATGGTTCCGATGAGGAGATGGTAGAAATGGCCAAGATGCAACTCGAAGAAGCCAAGGAAGCCTTACCAAAAATTGAAGAGGAAATCCGATACCTTCTTATTCCTAAAGATCCAGATGATGCGAAGAATGTAGTTGTCGAAGTGAGAGCTGGAACTGGTGGTGACGAGGCGAGTATTTTTGCTGGAGATTTGTTCAGAATGTATTCTAAATTCTGTAGTGACAAAGGCTGGAATGTTGAGGTAGTAAGTAGTAGCGAGGGAACTTCTGGAGGGTTTAAGGAAATTATTTTTGAAGTATCTGGCGAGGATGTCTACGGCACTATGAAGTTTGAAGCAGGGGTGCATCGTGTGCAACGTGTGCCTCAAACCGAAACTCAAGGTCGTGTGCACACCAGTGCCGCAACCGTTATGGTACTGCCCGAAGCAGAGGAAATAGATTTTGAACTCGATATGAATGAGGTACGTATAGAACGCACGACCTCTACCGGACCTGGTGGACAATCTGTAAATACAACCTATTCGGCCATCAAATTGCACCATGAGCCTACAGGAATGATTGTAAGTTGCCAAGACCAAAAATCATCGCACAAAAATTTGGAAAAAGCAATTAAAGTCTTACGCTCTAGGTTGTACGATCTTGAATTGGAAAAACAACGCCAAGCAGATTCCGAAAAACGAAAAAGCATGGTAAGTTCTGGTGACAGAAGCGCTAAGATCAGAACATATAACTACCCACAAGGGCGTGTTACCGATCATAGAATTGGACTTACACTTTACGATTTGTCAAATAT
>CAZGDG010000051.1:0-22324 GCA_964524415.1 uncultured Flavobacteriaceae bacterium | reverse complement strand
AGTGAAGGATTGTTTTGTTCTGCTGCTTTGTGTTTCCGTATCATCTTTAACAGGTTAGGAATATTTTTCGTCAAAGAGAGGTGATTGTCTTGAGCGTAAATCTTCTTTAGTGCTGTAGGCTCTGAGGAGAAGGCTACTTTAAAATCGCTAGCCAGTCTAATCCATAGATCATTGTCTTCGCCCCAACCCAGTTTTTCATCAAAAATATAGTCTTGATTGGTTACCGCTTTCGGTATGGCCACGGCTGATGTCCATAGAATACTATCGCCCAAACTGCTCTTAAAGAAATCTTCGACCACACCAAAGAATGGCTCGTCTATATGATTAAATTTTGGTTGCTTTACGTAAGTTTCAAAATAATGTTTCTCATAGGATGTAGCGTAAACACCACAATTAGGGAAGGCGTCAATTAAGGCTTTTAACTCAGTCAGATGTTTATCCAACCAAATGTCATCACCGTCGCATAACGCTATATAATTACCTTTGGCTTGTTTGATTCCAAAATTTCTAGCAGGTGAAACGCCCTGATTTTCTGTAGGGAAGATTTTAATCCTAGTATCTTCCATAGATTTTAGAACCTCCAAGCTGTTGTCGGTACTGCCATCGTCAACAATGATAATTTCAAAGTCGGTAAAGCTTTGCTTAAGAATACTTTCAATGGTAGACTTTACATATTTTGCCTTATTAAAAACGGTTACTACTACCGAGAAAAATGGTGTCATCTATTCTTTTACCTTAATGCGCAAAGGTAGCCTAATTTATAAAATTGAAGGAGTTTAACGTTGGGCGCTTTACTCAATAATTGCCGTTTTAATGGTTTTTTTAAGGCTTTAAAAACGATACCAATAAATGGGGCAAGACCATAACTCTTCAATCTTTTATAACTGTTCAGCAAGGTACTTGAAGCGTAGGGTACAGCACCGGTTTCTTGCAATTTAAAGGCAGTTTCAACGGCTTTTTCAACTTTGTCTAAAAACGTTTCATTGTCATCCAATCCTTTATGGATTACGGCATTATCAATATGAAGCACCTTGGTTTTGGCAGCTTTCATTAAGGAACCAAAGAGTATGTCGTAGCCATAGCCTTCGCTATTGATTTGGGATGATAATTCTAGAAAAACAGTTTTTTTAATTAGAAAATTGGCTGAAACTATGTGTTTGTAGGGTAATTTATTTCTTCTTTCAGCACTTATATCTTCATAGGTTTTACCGTAAGTCCAACGTAAGAGTTCGTTTTGATTTGGTTTGGTGTCTTGGTAGGAGCATCCGCCGTAAACGGCATCATATTTACCATCAAGATAAGGCAAATAGGCTTTCAGGAAAAGGTTATTTTCTAATTCTACATCGGCATCTAAGAACAGAAGCCATGAATACTTGGCTTTATTGGCAAGAGCTTTTCGTGTAGAAATCCTTCCTTGGTTAGTTTGTGCAATACTATGAACTGCACTTTGTGTTTGTGCACAGCAATGACTGTTTTCCTCCAAAAATTCTTCAGACCCATCTTCCATACACAGAATTTCAACATCAATGTCAATAAGGTCCATGCAATTCCCTAATCCCTCCAAAAGTGTTTTTATTGGGTAATTGTAAACGGGAATCAGTATAGAAAGCATAGCAACTTAGGTTGGTCTTAAAAAGGCAAAAGAGGTTAAGGGCTTTTACGCTGAACGACTTCAAACACCTTATTTTCATCACATTTTAGTGTTTTGCTTGGGTATTTTAAAAGTAAGGCGTAATCGTGAGTTGCCATAAGAATGGTGTTTCCATTCTTGTTAATGTCTTGCAAAACTTCCATCACTTCAATACTGGTTTGAGGGTCTAAGTTACCCGTAGGTTCATCGGCCAAAATGAGTTCTGGGTCATTAAGCAAGGCGCGAGCAATGGCAATTCGTTGCTGCTCACCACCAGATAGTTCATGCGGAAACTTAAAACCTTTGGTTTTCATGCCAACTTTTTCTAGTACATGGTCAATACGTTCCTTGATAGCGTCTTTTTCTTTCCATCCAGTGGCCCTAAGCACAAATTCTAGGTTGTCGTTTACGGTTCTATCAGGTAAAAGTTTAAAGTCTTGAAATACGATGCCTAATTTTCGTCTTAAAAACGGAATATCTTTCTCTTTCATGGTTCGGAGATTAAAACCCACTACTGAGCCTTCACCTTCGGTAAGTTCTAAGTCGCCATAAAGTGTTTTCATAAAACTACTTTTGCCACTACCGGTTTTCCCAATAAGATATACAAAATCACCTTTCTGCAATTCAAAATTTACCTTTGAAAGTACCATATGGCCACCTTGATATATGGTCACGTTTTTTAAGTGTAAAACCGTTTCAGACATAGTTGCTTTGTGCCAATTTTAGATTAGCGTAAATGTATTGTTAAAAATATCAAATGCCAAATATGTTTAACAATGGCAGATAGGTAAAAAAACTGATTTATGTAATAATTATTGTAAGATTCAACATAATTGAATAGTTGCGATTTCAAAGCCTATCATCCATTTCAACAATTCGTGTTCCATAATATAATTTCAAATCTAATCTACCGTTATAGAAGTTGTATTGATTTATATTTGCCAGCATCAATTAATTTCAATCAAAAAACTACGCAGATGCATTTTTTAAAAAAACAGTTGCTCTTTTTTGCGGTTGTTATTTCTTGTGCCACAGCAGCACAAGAGAGTGAGACCTATACCAACGACCTTAGAGATTTTCAGAAGGCATTAACGCTTTATAACAACAATCAATTTAAGGCTGCACAGTCTTTGTTTGAAACCATAAAAAATAGCGAGGAGGATAGTGCTGTTAAGTCGGAATGCGCTTATTACATCGCCAATTGTGCGGTACGTTTAAACCAGAATAATGCCGATGATTTAATTGAAGAATTCGTAGAGCAGTACCCAACAAGTACGAAGCGAAACACAGCTTATTTAGATATAGCAGACTACTATTTTGTAAATTCAAAATATGCTTATGCCCGAAAATGGTATGATAAGGTAGACGAAGTAAGCATTGCCCGGAACGAAAAAAATAGATTCTATTTTAACTTTGGTTACAGTCTTTATGTTACTGGTAGTGCACAGCAGGCTACACGATATTTAAATAGGGTTAAAGATACCAAGGCTTATGGTTCGCAAGCCAAATACTATTTGGGTTACATGGCCTATGAAGGAGATGACTACGATACTGCCAATCAATATTTCGATGAGGTTGGCGCAAATGAAAACTATAAGGAAAAGCTATCATATTATAAGGCCGACTTAAATTTTAAACTTGGAAAATTTGAAGAGGCCATAGAGTTAGCCTTAGAGCAGTTGCCAAAAAGTAATGAAAGGGAAGTTTCCGAGCTATCCAAGATAATTGGTGAAAGTTACTTTAATCTCGAAAATTACGAAGAGGCGATTCCATATTTAAAGGCTTATAAAGGAAAAGCCGGGAAATGGAACAATACGGATTATTACCAATTAGGCTACGCCTACTACAAGCAAAATGATTTTAAAAGTGCAATCTCGGAGTTTAATAAGATTATCGATGGAAATAATGCAGTTGCTCAAAACGCTTATTATCATCTGGGAGAGAGCTATATCAATTTAGATAAAAAACAGGAAGCCTTAAATGCCTTTAGAAATGCATCCCAAATGGACTATGACCTAAACATACAAGAGGATGCTTGGTTAAATTACGCTAAAATAAGTTATGATATCGGTAACCCTTATCAAGCTGTTCCGGAGGTTTTATCGGGTTATTTAGATGCCTATCCAGATAGTAAATACAAAGATGAAATAGAAACCTTGCTTATTGATTCTTACATTACCTCAAAGAATTACAAAGAGGCCTTGGTGCTATTAAAAGGTAAAGGAAGTTTTGAAAACAAATTAGCCTTACAGAAAGTGGCATTTTTAAGAGGGCTTGAGCTTTATGAAGCCTCTAATTTTAATGAAGCGCTAGAATTATTCAATACCTCATTGAAAGAGCCAAGAGACCCTAGTTTTAAAGCTAAAGCAACCTTTTGGAAAGCAGAGACGGAATATAATTTATCCAACTTTAACGAAGCCTTAATTGGATTTAAGCAGTTTGCTGGTATGGCGGATATAGCTACTTTGCCAGAGTATGACAACTTAGATTACAATATAGGTTATACTTATTTTAAGCAAAAGAACTATGGGTCGGCTTCAGAATATTTTGAACGCTTTTTATCCAAAAATTCAGCGGATAGACTAAGGCGAAATGATGCCTATTTGCGTCTTGCAGATGGCAATTTTGTAAGCAGTAATTACAATGCTGCGATTTCAAATTACGAAAAGGCTGTTCAGATTAATGAAATAGAATCGGATTACGCATCGTTTCAAATGGCTATGAGCTATGGTTATCTAGGAAACCGTAAGGCCAAGATTGAAAGATTGAACGATTTCATAGCATCGTATCCTGTTTCTGGCTTACGAGACGATGCCATGTATGAATTGGCAAATTCTTATGTGAAGGAAGGTGCTACCCAAAAGGCACTTGCCATGTACGACCGCCTTAATACAGAATACAAATCAGGAGCTTTTACCTCTAAGGCACTTTTACGTCAGGGATTGGTTTATTATAATGCTAATGAATATGAAAAAGCACTCCAAAAATTTAGAACTATAGCAAGTGATTTCCCAGGTTCGGGTGAAGCTGCACAAGCTATAGCGACAGCTAGGCTAATTTACATTGATACTGGCAAAGTAGAAGAATATGCGGCTTGGGTCCGAGGATTGGAGTATGTAGAAGTAACTGATGTCGAGTTGGATAACACCATGTATGCGGCAGCAGAAAAACCGTTTCTAGATGGAGATACAGATAAAGCCATAAGGCAATTCAATAAATACTTGAATCAATTCCCTAATGGTATTCATGCCATGAAAGGCCATTTTTATCTGGCACAGATGTATTATAACAAGGATTTGTATGAAAATGCAGAGCCTCACTATACTTATGTTGTCAATGCTTCTAAAAGTGAATTTTCGGAGCAAGCGCTCCTAAGGCTATGTGAGATTCAGTTAAATGCCAATAATTGGAACGATGCCTTGCCACTTCTTAAACGTTTGGAAGATGAAGCGGATTATCCCCAAAACAAGCTATACGCACAGTCTAATCTAATGAACGCCTATTATCAAGTTAAGGATTATGCCAATGCCCAAACCTATGCAGAGATTGTTTTGAGCAATAGTAAAGTCGAGAAAAAGATACAGAGTGATGCTCAATTGGTTATTGCCAGAGCTGCGATGCAGACAGGAAACGAGTCTAGGGCGAAGAATGCCTATGAGGAAGTCCAGAAAATAGCAACTGGAGAAGTAGCAGCAGAAGCCCTTTATTTTAGTGCCTATTTTAAAAATAAAGAAGGAAGTTATGAGGCTTCAAACGCCACTGTTCAAAAATTAGCAAAGGATTACAGTAGCTATAAATATTTCAGCTCTAAAGGTTTGGTTATAATGGCCAAGAACTTTTATCAATTAGATGATGCTTTTCAGGCAACCTATATTTTAGAAAGTGTGATTTCCAATTTTCCTGAGTTTGAAGATGTCGTAGAAGACGCACGGCAAGAATTGAGAAAAATAAAATCGGAAGAAGCTAAAACAAATGCGTCGGTCGAAACCCAAGACAATTAAAATTAATGGGCTGTTATCAATCAAAAAAATCAAGATACTTACAATGAAAATTAAGTTTTTAATAATTAACTGTCTTTTACTTCTGTCAGCTTCTGGTTTTGCCCAAGAACGCTCTAAGGATACAATAGACAATCAAGTTGTTAATGTGGTAAAACCATACACACCCACAGTATCAGATGCCTTCAAAATAAAGGATACACCACGTCTTGCCGATTCTAGTATTATAAAGAAGAAGGACGTTAAGTATAATATTTTTTCAATTCCTGTAGCCTCTACATTTACTCCAGCCAAGGGTAAGGCTGCTACAGTAGAAAAAGCCAAGCCAATGAAGCTCTATGATAATTACGCCTCTTTGGGTTTTGGCTCCTATACTACTGTTTTAGGTGAGGTTTATTTAAACCACGAACTTAGCAATACCGAAAATGTAGGCGGCTATTTTAGTCATCGTTCTTCTCAGGGTGGTATTGACAACTTGTTACTGGATGATGATTTTTCAAACACAGGTATCAATGCCTACTACTCGCAAAAATTAAGGGACCTATCTTGGAAGGTACATGCTGGTTTTAATCTACAGGCTTATAATTGGTATGGGTTACCGCAGAATTTTTTCGGCCCAACTGAAGCCAATACTATAGACCCAGGCCACTCATTTAATGAGTTCTACGTTGGTGGTGATTTAAGCTTTGATGATAATGTTATTGAGGGTGGCAATGTCCTGTTTAGACGGTTTGCAGACAATCAAGGTTCAGCAGAAAATAGATTTGTCCTAAAAACCGGATTTAATATTCCGGTTAGTGATGAGCTCATCAGCACTAAGATTTACTTAGATTATATAGGAGGAAGTTTTGATATGTCATATGACTCTAATAGTGGCATCGATTATGGCAATGTTACCTTTGGATTGGCGCCAACCTACCAATTAAAACAAGATGACTTAACTGTTGATTTAGGGATAGAACTCGTTTATTTAAACGACACAGAACTTGATGATAACAAATTCTTTATATATCCAAATATTGAAGCGACATATAGGCTAGTGAGTGATGTTGTTATAGCTTACGGTGGAATTAAAGGTGGTCTTATTCAAAACTCATATCATGATTTGGCCAATCAAAATCCCTTTGTTTCGCCAACGCTTTTTATAGCTCCAACCGATCAGCAATACAATGGATTTTTGGGATTGAAAGGCAAATTATCCAATAATGTAAGTTATAATATCAAGGGGAACTATTTTGCTGAAGAAAATAAAGTACTTTATAGGGTCAACGAAGCTCAGACGTTTGCCACTAGAGACTATCAATTTGGTAATTCTTTTGGTGTTGTTTATGATGATGTAACGACCTTGTCCATAGAAGGAGAACTGAATTTTGATGTCAATAGAAACGTTAGTTTGGGAATAAAAGGGGCTTATTTTAATTATTCGGTAGATAGGGAGGCTGAGGCCTGGAACTTACCTGATATTACAGGTTCCATTTTTGCAGATGTGCAACTATCGGAACAATGGTACGCAGGTGCCACGGCATTCTTTGTGGGAGAGCGTAAGGATAGAGAGCAGTTGGTTGGAACATTGGTGCCTTCTCCTTCAAATATTATAACTTTAGATAGCTATTTAGATGTAAACATGCATTTGGGTTACAGGATAAACGATCAATTCTCTGTTTTTGCAAAAGGAAATAATTTGCTAAACCAAGATTATCAAAGGTATCTTAACTTTCCTGTTCAGGGAATCCAGGTTTTGGCTGGTGCTACCTACCAATTTGATTTTTAATACATTCAGAACTTATGGATTTTATTCACAAACATAGGTTAATTGGAATTTTTAAGGTCGCTCCACTATTATTGTGCTTAACTGTTTGCGTCCAAATGAACGCACAGAACACCAATCCTAACTATGATGAAACCTTAGCGAAAAAATTAGGTGCTGATGATTATGGTATGAGATACTATGTTTTGGTCATTCTTAAAACCGGACCAAACGTTTCAGAAGATAAAGAAGCTAGGCAACAGGCATTTCAGGGCCATATGTCTAATATGAAAACCATGGTAAAGAACAATCAATTGGTCGTGGCTGGACCTTTTGAACAAAATGATGAAGAATACAGAGGGCTTTTTATTTTAAATGCCAAAACAAAGGAAGAAGCAAAGGAAATCCTCGACACTGATCCTGCCATAAAGGCCAAATATTTAGAGCCAGAACTTTATATGTGGTATGGATCTGCGGCTTTATCTCAATATCTTGAAGCCTCCGACAAAATATGGAGGATTGGTTATTAGCTAGAAATAAGAGTTAATCTGGCTAAATAATCAAAATGTGGTCCTTCGCTAATTTTTTCACAAGATAAGCCAACGGTTTTGCATTGTTCGCATAAGGTATCAAAATCCAAATAAAGCCATTTCATGGCTTCTGTATAATCTTTATAAGATATAAAATAGTCGAGTTCACCGTAATAATTGGCCAATATGTTTAACCAATAACCGCCATCGTCATCTTCGTACATGTATTTTATATCCGATGAATCAATTAAAATTTGCCCCTTTGGGTGTAAAAGAGATTTTAAATGTCTCAAATAGTTTGGTGTTGATTTAAGGGTTTCAAAAATTCCAGTTCCGTTCATTAATAACAGAATAGTATCATAGGTGTTGTTTTCGTCCAATAGACTTTTGTTTATGGCGTTTTTAACGCCACGCTCTTCTGCCACCTTGATGGCACCTTTAGAAGTATCGATAGCTGTTACCCGAAACCCTTTTTCTTGTAGCCAGAGGGCATGGTTTCCAGTGCCACAACCGACGTCCAAGATGTTGCCTTTACAAAGTTCTAAGGCTTTTTGTTCAAGTTTTGGCATTTCGGTATAATCTCTAAACAAATAAGGCAACGGTAAGGTGTCTTTATCAGAAATGTTGGTCTCTGTGACAATATCTTCGGTATAGTTACCATTGTGGTAATCTAAAAGGGCTTTTCCAAAAAGGTCTTTCATAGACTTAAATAAAACCTAAAGGTACAACAGTAATTCTAACAACTTTGTATTTTTACTATATGCAAGATGTAATTAATAATTTACCTAATAGGGCAAGCATAAAGTATAAGGAGAATAAGGCTTACTTTGCCAAATTGCGCAAAAAGCCACCCAAGCAGTTAGATTATTTGATGCAGGAATTGCACAATGAGGAGTTTGAGAAAACAGATTGCCTAAAATGCGCTAATTGTTGCAAAACCACGGGTCCTTTGTTTACCGATAAAGATATACGCCGCATTGCAAAGCACTTTAAAATGAAAGCGCAAGAATTTGTAACAGCGTATCTAAGAATAGACGAGGATAATGACTATGTACTACAATCCTTACCATGCCCATTTTTGGGTGCCGATAATTATTGTAGTATTTATGAGGTGCGTCCTAAGGCCTGTAGAGAGTTTCCTCATACAGATAGAAAGAAATTTCATCAAATCTCAAACCTTACCTTAAAAAATGTAGCCATTTGTCCTGCTGCATATAATATCGTTGAGAATATGAAAAACCGTTTGCCGCTATAAGGAGATAACTAAAAATATTTTTTGAAGGGATGAAACTAAAAATACAAATGAAAATAAGTTACCTCGTTTTTTCTGTACTAATGGTCATGGCAGAATGTTCTTTTGCGCAACAGTGGATGCGTTCGCTATCAGTGGCACAAGATTTGGCCATGGTACAAAATAAAATGGTACTTATGGTCTGGGAGGAAACCACAACATATCCTTATCCAGTACTTGTTGAAGATGAGAAAGGACGTAAAGTTTTAGTAAGGAACCTTTTTACGGACGAATATATAAGCCCTATTATATGGGATTATTTTGTTCCGGTTATCGTAAGTGAGGATAAATACGAAGACCTTTACCTTCAGATAAAAGGAAAACGCAATCAAAACTATATTGATAAGTTCAATGACGATAGTATTAAAATAATGGATGTTAATGGTCATATTTTAAATACAGAACCGTCTTATGAAATGTATGAAAACATAACAAAAATCATTGAAAAGTATGCGCTGCACACAGAATACCTGGAATCAGAATTAAGGAATTATCATGACAAGAAAGATGTGTATTCTGGTTATTTCTTGGCTTCGAAATATCTAGATTTTGCCATGTACATAAATGCAAAAGTAAGACCAGAGGTAATCGATTTGGCAGAGACTTACATTAAGGATACAGCACTGCTACTGGAAAACTCTGTTATTAGTGATAAAAGTTCGGTTGAGCAAAGACTCGAGCTTTTAGATGCAAAACGGGATTTAATAGCTGAACGGCCCAGATCGGCCATTCGCAAACTAAAACGAGTAGAGCGTGATGGTATTGATGAGACTAATTTATCCTTGGCTTCCTTTTTGTTCTACACGGCAAATGCGTGCTTGGGAAGATTGGACGAGGCTAACGAATGGAAATCTAGCATTTCTTCACTAAATTTGAAACAGGCTCAAAAAATTATTAATCTAAACAAGTAACGGTTTTGGAGACAATTATCAATTACTTTGAAACGATTCCATCTTCACACAGAAGCTTAATTCTAGTTGGAGGTTTGACTTTTTTTTGGTTGCTAGAAAGTGGTCTGCCGCTTTTTAGATTTAAGTATAAAAAATGGCAACATGCCATACCTAATTTGTTCTTCACCTTAACTACGGTTATCATAAACTTTGGTCTCGCATGGATGCTTTTAGGTACGGCTGATTGGGTTAAAGCCAACAATTTTGGTATTATAAATTGGCTTCCAGAAATGCCGCTATGGTTGTATGCCTTGTTAGGAGTGCTTTTACTCGATTTCTTTGGCGCATATTTGGCACATTTTGTAGAACATAAGGTCAAACCTCTATGGATGGTTCATTTGGTACACCATACCGACCACAAGGTAGATACAACTACTGCCAATAGACATCACCCTATAGAAAGTGTTATCCGTTTTGCTTTTACCTTGTTTGGAGTGTTCATTGTAGGAACACCTATAGCTTTGGTTTTTTTATATCAATCGTTATCCCTAATATTCTCACAGTTTACCCATGCTAATCTCAAAATTTCCAAAAAACTGGATAAAGCGCTCAGTTATGTTATAGTATCTCCAGATATGCATAAAACCCATCATCATTACAGGCTGCCTTACACAGACTCTAATTACGGTAACATATTTAGTATTTGGGATCGACTTTTGGGCACATACAGGTACATGGATCGTGAAAAATTGGTCTATGGCGTGGATGTTTTTCCCGATGAAAAAAAGAATAGTCACATAGGTGAACTATTAAAACAGCCCTTTCAGAAATATGAAAAACCAACGCTTTCAGCAGAGTCTGAAATCTAACACATTTGGTCTTCTTATACTCTTGGCCATGGCTTGTGCTTCAGAAAAAACAATAGACGTGCAGGGACACAGAGGGTGCAGGGGTCTAATGCCAGAAAATAGTTTACCTGCCTTTCAAAAAGCTATAGATTTAGGCGTTAACACCTTAGAGTTGGATATAGTCATTTCCAAGGATAATAAGGTCGTAGTATCTCATGAGCCTTTTATGAGCCGTAAGATTTGTTATAATCCTAGCGGTAATGAGATTTCAGAAGCAATGGATATGGCTTATAATCTTTATGAGATGACTCATGAAGAAATCAAAACATTTGATTGTGGAAGTAAGTTTCATGCCAGCTATCCCAATCAAACCAAGATTAAGGTTTACAAGCCCTTGCTTCGAGAGGTTTTTGATTTAGTGAGAGTGAATGAGGCAAACGTAAATTTTAATATTGAAATTAAATCGAACCCCAGGTATTATGGCCTATACACGCCAGAGCCTAAGGCATACGTAGCCTTGGTGCTCCAGGAAATTGAGACCCATGGGATGATGCAGCGTTCAACCCTACAGTCATTTGACCTCAATATTTTAGAACAAATAAGGAAACAATCACCAGAAATAACGGTTGCTTTGTTGGTTGATGAAAATGAGACCATTAATGGCAAGCTTAGCCAACTTAGCTATAGCCCTCAGATTGTTAGCCCATATTACAAACTGCTAACTCAAGATCGGATAAAGGAATTGCAAGGGGATGGTTTTTCTGTTATTCCATGGACAATCAATACCGAGAAGGAGATGCAGAAGTTTATCGATTGGAAGGTTAACGGAATTATAACCGACTATCCGAATCGCCTACTAGGCTTGGTGAAGCGGTAGTTGTTAACATACTTATTAACAATTCGGGTTGTTCTTCTATTTTTTTTGCATTTCAAAGGAATTATTATTCCATATGGTAAATTACCGCTAAGTTTAAATCGGGATTGATTAATTACTGTTGAGTACAAACATTATGTTTAACTTAATAGTATACTTTTGAAAAACTTTATTCGCATCTGCTTGCTAGTAGTGCTAATTTTCCTCCTTAGCTTTTCTCTTAAGGCACAATCCTACTTGGCCAAGCTTGAAAAAAATAAGAATGTGGATGCTAAAGAACTCATTCACTATCTTAATGAAACACGCGATACGCTTATTTTAGAAAGCCATAAAAAAATCAACTACCTATATACCATAAATAAGAATTACGGTAGGGAATATGACCTGTACGTAAATGCCAATTCTTATAGGCTGCCCTTAAGAAAATTATCTAAAGGCAAACACGTTATGGTAGCAGTGCAGTCCCCTAAGCGTATAGTTTTTGTTGTTCATATTTTGCAAGATTTGGAGCAAGAGGAAAGTTTGGTAGAAAATAGTACTGAAGCGTCAGGTCCCAAACCAAACATCAGTAATAACGATTAATCTTCGTATAACAGGTATTTCTGCCTTGTTTGTCTAAAAGCCGCTAGGTCTTCTTGCCATGTTGCTTTGATATCTTCAGCACTTAGGCCATTTTCAATTTGTTCCTGTAGCATTTTGGTTCCTGCCAATTTGGTGAAAAAATCATTGAAAAACGGCTCATTGGGTGCCAATTTCTTCGTTAGCTTATAAAACTCTAAAAGCCATCTTAGATTTAACTGATTTACTGGTTCAACTTGAGATAAATCATACCCATAACAAACCTCAGTATTATGCTTGGGATATTTAGCACCTTCATTGGGCTGAGGAATAAACGTATAGTCAAATTTATACGCCTCTAAAAAGGGTGAACCCACGACCTGAAACTGCTTATTGGTTCCTCGCCCAACACTGACATTGGTGCCTTCAAAAAAACAAAGACTCGGATAAAGATTTATCGCTTTGTCATTTGGAAGATTAGGCGATGGTTTTATTGGAAGGCTATACGAGGTTTTATGTGAATAATGCTTTAAAGGAATAATAGTTAAATCACAAACAAGATTATCGGATAGCCAACGTTCTCCATTCATCATTTTAGCGTATTCTCCAATGGTCATGCCATGCACTACAGGTACCGGATGCATGCCCACAAAGCTCTTATGTGCTTTCTCAAGGACAGGTCCATCAATGTAGTGCCCATTGGGATTGGGTCTATCTAAGACCATTACAGGTATATTTTGTTCAGCACAGGCTTCCATGATATAGTGTAAGGTAGAGATGTAGGTGTAGAACCGTGCTCCTACATCTTGTATGTCAAAAACTACCATATCAATATCTTTTAATTGGCTAGCCGAAGGCTTCTTGTTGTTCCCGTAAAGTGAAATGATAGGGATGCCTGTTTTTTTGTCTATGCCATCCTTAATATCTTCACCAGCATCAGCCTTACCTCTAAATCCATGTTCTGGTGCAAAAACAGCTGTAACAGTGATTTTATGTTGAAGTAGCGAGTCTACCAAATGTGTATACTCGCTCGATGAGGTTGATTTAGAACTGTCCTTGGACGATTTAAATATAACCGAGGTTTGGTTAGCCACAATGCCAAGTCTTTTTCCTTTTAAAATTGGAAGATATAAGTCTGTGCGATTGGCTCCAACAACTACGGGCTCTTGGTGCGACATATTTTTGTATGGCTCAATTTTGGCTGTGGTTTCATCCGCAGGACTTTTAGCGCGATCCTTATTTTGATGTCCGCAAGAAATAGCTGCCAAGACAAATAATAAAACTGTATTTTTGAAGACCTTTAATCTCATTGTAGAGCTTTGAATTTCGAGTTGTTTTTAGCTAAACGCATTATTAACAGTAAAGCGTATAAAAGTAGTGTATCGGCACCAATTATTAAAATAGGCATAGCGGCAATTGCCATTGGTATTATTGTTATGCTCATTGCGATTGCTACAGGATTAGGTCTTCAACAAAAAATTAGGGACAAGGTTGTTGCCTTTAATGGTCATATAGAAATTACAAATTACGATACAAATGCTTCCGATGAGTCCCAAGTTCCAATTTCAACGGATCAAGATTTCTATCCCATTTTTAACGCTGTAGAAGGTATAAGCCATATACAAGGCGTAGCAACGAAGTTTGCTGTAATTCGCACAGAGACTGATTTCGAAGGTGTCATCGTTAAGGGTGTTGGTAAAGATTATCAATGGTCTTATTTTGAAGATTTTTTGGTTGAAGGACGACTGCCCGACTTCACCAAAGACAGAAATGAAGAGATTTTGATTTCGTCTTATCTAGCCAATAGGTTAGGTTTTAATGTTGGTGATAAATTTCAAACCCTATTTGGAGATAATCTCAGTAAACTACCAAAGATTATAAATTATGAGGTTGTTGGTATTTATAATTCCGGTTTCCAGGAACTAGACGAAAAATTTTGTATTGCCGACATACGCCATATTCAGCGCTTAAATAAGTGGGAACACAACCAAGTAGGTAGCTTTGAGGTTTTTATCAATGATTTCAAGGATATTGAAGCGAGGTCAGAAGCTGTTTATAACGAAATACCCTCGCTGTTGAATGCAACTCCGGTAACACAGAAGTACTACACGATTTTCGAGTGGATAAAGGTTTTTGATAACAATACCTACGGTATAATAGTTATTATGATTATCGTTGCGGGAATTAATATGATAACGGCCTTATTGGTACTCATTCTTGAACGTACTGCAATGATTGGTATTCTCAAAGCATTGGGAAGCTCTAATTGGACAATCAGGAAAATCTTCTTGATTAACGCCTCCTACCTCATAGGTTTGGGTCTTTTTTGGGGTAACCTCATAGGGTTGGGCATCTTGTTGGTCCAGAAATATTTCAAATTATTTCCGCTTAATCCTGAGACCTATTATGTAACCGAAGCTCCGGTCTATCTGAGCCTAGATTATATAGTTCTGTTGAACTTGGGCACCTTCATCTGTTGTTTACTCATGCTTCTAATTCCCTCTATAATCATAACAAAAATTTCACCAGTAAAAGCCATTCGGTTTGATTGATAGTAAACCTTTCTTCTTTCAGATTGAGTCAACTATAACAAAACTTTTGCTTTAATAATGCACATTTAACTTATTTTTGCCCCGCAAAAACATACTATGGATTACGCAGAAAACATACTTGGTACCATTGGTAATACACCGTTAGTAAAAATGAACAAACTGGTTGAGGATTTACCTTGCTTGGTTTTGGCAAAGTACGAAACGTTTAACCCTGGAAACTCTGTAAAAGACCGTATGGCGCTGCAAATGATAGAAGATGCAGAAGCTGACGGCCGATTAAAACCAGGCGGAACGATAATCGAGGGTACTTCTGGAAACACTGGTATGGGTTTGGCACTTGCCGCTATTGTTAAGGGCTACAAGTGTATTTTTGTTATAAGCGATAAGCAATCCAAGGAAAAAATGGATGTCCTTAGGGCGGTAGGAGCTGAGGTTGTTGTATGCCCAACTAATGTAGAGCCCGATGACCCAAGAAGTTATTACTCGGTATCTAAGCGTTTGGCAGAAGAGACCCCTAACGCTTGGTATGTAAATCAATATGATAATCCTAGTAATTGCAAGGCACATTTTAAGTCTACAGGTCCAGAGATTTGGGAACAAACAGACGGAAAGGTAACACATTTTGTTGTTGGCGTAGGTACAGGAGGAACCATCTCTGGTGTTGGAAGCTACCTGAAAATGAAAAATCCTAAGGTAAAAGTTTGGGGAGTAGATACCTACGGTTCTGTGTTTAAGAAATATCATGAGACCGGAATTTTTGACGAAAATGAAATTTATCCTTATGTCACCGAAGGTATTGGTGAGGATATCTTACCTGCTAATGTAAACTTTGGGGTTATCGATGGATTTACAAAAGTTACGGATAAGGATGCGGCAATCTATACCCAGAAACTGGCAAAGGAAGAAGGCATGTTTTTAGGGAATTCTGCTGGTGCTGCTATTAAGGGAGTTTTGCAATTAAAGGAACATTTTAAACCGGAAGATGTGGTTGTCGTTTTATTTCATGACCACGGCAGTCGTTATGTAGGCAAAATGTTCAATGATGATTGGATGCGCGAGATGGGATATATAGAATAGAGCATAGCATTTTAGAAAATAGAGAGTAAAAATCTTGACTTCGAAAGTCAAGATTTTTTATTTTTAGGTTATGCAAGAAGACTTTCTTCATTATATCTGGAAGTATCAAAAATTCAATACCCATAGGTTTACTTCATCTGAAGGAGAGCCTATTGAAATTGTAAACCCTGGCCAACACAATAAAAATGCCGGACCAGACTTTTTTAATGCAAAGCTTCGGATTGATGGCCAGCTGTGGGCTGGTAATGTAGAAATTCATGTTAAATCATCAGATTGGTATGCGCATCGTCATGAAGTGGATTCTGCCTATGATAATGTTATTCTTCACGTCGTTTGGGAGAATGACGCTGTTGTCTTCAGGCAAAACAATACCGAAGTTCCAACCCTTGAGATAAAGCCCTATGTAGAGCGTCACTTAGAAGAAAACTATGTTGGACTTCTCACATCCAAGTCATGGATCAATTGCGAAGCCCACTTTTCTGAAGTCGATGATTTTTTACTTTATAATTGGTTAGAACGTTTATATATTCATCGATTAGAGCGTAAGTCACAGTGGATTAAAGATTTACTTATAAATTCTAATAACAATTGGGAGGCTATTCTCTTTAAAATGCTACTTAAGAATTTTGGCCTAAAAGTGAATGCAAGAGCTTTTGAGAGTATCTCAAATTCGGTCGACTTCTCAATCATTCGGAAAATCCAAAACCATGATTTAGACCTGGAGGCTCTTCTCTTTGGTCAGGCCAAATTATTGGACCCAGAATATGAGGACTTTTATTTCAATACGCTTAAGGAACGCTATATGTTTTTAAGACGTAAGTATAACTTGGACAATTCTGGCGTGGTAAAGGTTGATTTTTTTAGATTGAGACCGTCTAATTTTCCAACCATAAGATTATCTCAATTTGCTAGGCTGTATTCTAAACATAAAGGATTATTTTCAAAAATTATAGAAACAAACACACTCGAAGCGTTTTATGAACTTTTTAGAGTAGGGCCCTCGGGATTTTGGAAATCCCACTATACGTTTTCAAACGCATCAAAGACGTCTTCTAAACTACTTTCAAAATCATTTATAGATCTGCTCATAGTCAACACCATAATTCCTTTAAAATTTACTTACTCAAAATCACAAGGTAACTATAACGAGGAGAATCTGTTAGATTTAATTCAGCAGGTCAAAATAGAGCGTAATGCCATTGTAGATAAGTTTATAAGTTTAAAGGATATGAATAGAAATGCACTGATATCACAAGGGTTACTTGAATTAAAGCATGAATTTTGCGATAAAAATAAATGCCTACAATGCAGTATTGGTAATAGTCTAATCATTAAAAAATAATTACCTTGCAGTATGAATTGGTTCTATACATTATTACTGTACTTTCAGAAGCGAGGTTACTATGTTTGCCAGCGTATAGCAGATCGTTTGGGCATCAGGGCCAAAATTGTTAGAACGTCCTTTATGTACCTAACCTTTGTAACTTTAGGGTTTGGTTTTGCTTTGTATCTCTTTTTAGCTTTTTGGATGAGAATAAAGGACATAATTTATACGAAACGCACTTCAGTCTTTGATTTATAAATGATGAGCAACCCTCTACTCAGTTTGTTCCGCTCCAAAATCTATACAGCATTGGTAATGCTTATAGTCTTAATTTTTATAGGGGTTCTTGGCTACAAATTTATTTCAGGTTATCAGTGGATAGATGCCATTTACATGACGGTCATTACCATAACAACCGTTGGATTTGCCGAAGTTAATCCGCTAGATACTCCTTCAAAGATTTTTACGGTTTTTCTAATATTGGCGAGTGTTGTAATTGTAGGTTATGCCCTTTCCATTATTACCGAATATATTCTTAGCAGAAACAATTTTGAAGACATAAAACAAAGGAAAATGCAAAAGCGAATAAATGCAATGTCAAACCACATAATAATATGTGGCTTTGGTAGAAATGGAAAGCAAGCTGCCAGGAAGTTATTGGCCTATGACAAACCATTTGTCATTATTGAGCGCAACCGAGATATCGTCGAAAAATTCCAAGAAGGTGATGTTCCATTTATTTTTGGCAATGCCAATGAAGACGAAACCCTTATTGAAGCTGGAATAGAAAGAGCGAGTACATTGATTAGTGCGCTTCCTAGTGATGCGGATAATTTATTTGTGGTACTATCAGCAAGACAAATAAATGAGAATTTAAGGATTATAAGTCGTGCCTCAGAAGAAACATCTTATAATAAGCTAAAACTTGCAGGTGCAAATAATGTTATTTTACCAGACAAAATTGGTGGAGACCACATGGCTTCCTTGGTAGTTATTCCAGACTTAATAGAGTTTATAGATAATCTTGGTATTGTGGGAGAAAGAAATATCAATGTGGAAGAAGTCCAGGTGAATAAGCTTTACGATGCCAAAGAGATAAAAACCATTAAGGATCTGGATTTAAGAAAAAAAACAGGTTGTACCGTAATAGGATTTAAAGACGAAAATGGTGAGTATATTGTAAATCCTGAAGCTGAGACCAGACTTGTTCCTGGTTCTAAAATTGTGGTTTTGGGAAGGCCAGAACAGATACAGCGACTGAATTCCGAATATGACATCGTTTAGAATTTAAATCCATTTTAACGAATAACACTTTAAAACGTCAATTTTTTTTAGCATCTTGTCAGCTTTAAAAATCAAAAACTAACTAACAAAAAACTCTATGAAGAAGGCACTTCTTATCATTATTGCTGCTTTTTTGCCATTATTCAATTTTTCTCAAGAATCTGTATCAGAAAAGATTGATGCTGTTTTCCAAGATTATACAGGATGGTTTGTTGAAGCCATTTTTTATGAAATACCTTTTTCCGATACGTATCAAATTCCGTGGGTACTGATAGTGCTTATAGGTGGTGCGTTATATTTTACGATTTACTTTAAGTTTATAAATGTCACTGGTTTTAGAACTGCGGTACGAGTAGTTAGTGGTAGATATGAAGATATAGAAAAGCACGGAGCAGATACGCTCTACGGAGACAGCACTCCAAACGAAGGCGAGGATATTATAGAAACCATAAGGGATGAAGGCGCAGATGGAGAGGTGTCGCACTTCCAAGCCCTAACTGCTGCCCTGTCAGCAACTGTGGGCTTAGGAAATATTGCAGGTGTAGCAGTTGCCCTATCCATAGGAGGGCCAGGAGCTACGTTTTGGATGATCGTTGCAGGTTTGTTAGGAATGGCGTCTAAGTTTGCCGAATGTACACTTGGTGTAAAATATCGTGATGTTGGTGAAGATGGTACAGTCTACGGTGGGCCAATGTATTACTTAACAAAAGGACTGCGCTCCAAAGGCATGGGAGGATTGGGAAAACTGCTGGCCGTACTTTTTGCAATATTTGTTATAGGTGGTTCTTTTGGTGGCGGAAATATGTTCCAAGCTAATCAAGCTGCGGCACAGTTTATTAAACTTTTTGATTTAGAAGGCTCTAATGCTGGTCTTTATTTTGGTATAGTTATGGCCGTTTTGGTGGCCATTGTTATCATAGGAGGTATCAAGCGTATTGCCAAGGTAACAGAGAAGATTGTGCCTTTTATGGCTGGAATTTACGTTCTAGCTGCTCTCATAATATTGGGAGCTAATTTTACATTAATAGATGATGCTTTCGGCCTTATTTTTGAAGGCGCCTTTTCTGGGTTAGGAATTGCTGGAGGTTTGGTTGGAGTTATGATTCAAGGTATAAGGAGGGGAGCTTTCTCAAACGAAGCCGGTGTTGGTTCTGCTGCTATAGCGCACTCTGCGGTGCGAACAAAATACCCAGCGTCAGAAGGAATTGTGGCATTACTGGAACCTTTCGTAGATACCGTTGTTATCTGTACAATGACTGCTCTGGTAATCGTTATCACTAATTTCGATGGTTCATTTATGGAATATGGTGTAGAAATAAAAGAAGGTGTGGAAATAACAGCTACGGCTTTTGATACGGTTATTCCGCATTTTTCAGTTATTCTTACCATAGCGGTAATTTTATTTGCTTTTTCTACTATGATTTCTTGGTCTTACTACGGAATGCAAGGATGGGTGTTCTTATTTGGAAAAGGTAAAATTTCAGACCTTGCCTATAAAATCTTATTCCTAATATTCGTCATTATCGGTGCTTCTATCAGTCTTGGAGCAGTAATAGATTTCTCAGATGCGATGATTTTTGCCATGGTGGTTCCAAATATCATTGGTGTTGTTATGCTTTCGCCAATCATTAAAAAGGAACTGAACAAATACTACAAGGCCATAAATGTTAAAGAAGAAGCTATTGAGGATGGTGCCGACGATATGAATGAGATTCTTTAAAACTTAATCAAATACAATGAAATCCCATTTTCAGTTTAGTAATAACGAACGAAATGGGATTTTTTTATTACTTACATTGATTGTCATTCTGCAATTTGTGTTTTGGTATGCCAATGGCGCTAAAAAACCAGTCTCTATTGATAATGATACTATAAATAGCTATAGAAATGAACTTGATTCGTTAAGGCGAGCAGAAGAAGAAATCAATAAACCAAAAATATATCCGTTTAATCCCAATTTTATAAGTGATTACAAAGGCTATACTTTGGGTATGACTGCTCAAGAAATAGACAGATTGCAAAAATTCAGGGATAAAGGACAATGGATTAATTCCGTAAAGCAATTTCAGGACGTTACCAAAGTTTCCGATTCGTTATTAAATGTCATATCGCCCTATTTTAAATTTCCAGAATGGGTCACTAATCCAAAGCCAAGACATTCTAATGCTAAACAATCATTCCCAGATAGATTAACGCCTAAGCCTTATGAGCAAAAAATCGACTTAAACAAAGCGACCGCGTTACAATTGAAAACCGTTTATGGCGTTGGTGAAAAACTATCGCAACGAATTGTTAATTATCGCAATAAGTTTGAAGGTGGCTTTTACAGCGATGCTGAGCTTACAGAGATTTATGGGCTAATGCCGGAAGTTATAGATCGGATTAAAGCCCAGTTTACGGTAAAAACACCTCGTCCTATCACGAAGTTTAATTTAAATACAGCGACGCGTGATGAACTTGTAACCATACCTTATGTAGATTACGAGATTGCTAACAATATCATAGAGGAGCGAACCCTTAGGGATGGCTTTCGAGATTTTGAGGAATTAACAAAAGTTGAACATTTTCCCATAAAAAAAATAGAGATTATTAAGTTATATTTGCATTTGTAATCAAAATTGCTAAAAATGCCAAATCTGTACTTTACTGAAGAACATGAATTATTCAGGTCAAGCCTTCGTGAATTCCTGCAAAAAGAGGTTGTTCCTCATATAGAAAAGTGGGAAGAAACTGGGCAGATCGAACGCTTTATATGGAAAAAATTTGGTGAGATGGGCTATTTCGGCTTGGCCTATCCAGAAGCGTACGGAGGATTGGATTTAGACCTTTTCTACACCGTGATATTACTTGAAGAGTTGCAAAGAATAAATTCTGGTGGCTTTGCCGCAGCTATATGGGCCCATGCATATCTGGCAATGACGCATATCAATAAGGAAGGGGATGAGTCCATAAAACAGAAATACTTAACAGCAAGCATTAGCGGTGACAAGATAGGTTGTCTTTGTATTACCGAACCCTTTGGTGGAAGTGATGTTGCCGGTATGAGAACAACAGCGGTGCAAAAAGGGGATAATTATGTCATCAATGGTTCAAAGACATTTATAACCAATGGCGTCTACAGTGATTATTTAGTTGTTGCAGCTAAAACAAATCCTGAATTAGGAAACAAGGGTATAAGCATTTTTGTTGTAGATAGGGATACTCCTGGTATTTCAGCAACCAAACTCGATAAATTAGGTTGGCGCGCTTCAGACACTGGTGAGATTGCATTTGACAATGTGGAGGTGCCTGCCTCCAATTTAATGGGTAAAGCAAATCATGGTTTTCCATACATTATGCAACATTTTGCCCTTGAAAGACTAATTATGGGCATCAATGCGCATGCCAGAGCAGAATATGCTTTGGAATATGCCAAACAGTATATGAGCGAGCGTACGGCTTTTGGTCAAACGATAAATAAGTTTCAAGCGCTAAGACATACTTTTGCAGATTGCGAAACCCAGATGGAAATCTGCAAGCAGTTTAATTATTACGTTGCCAAAAGATTGGATATGGGTGATTATGTGGTAAAGGAAGCCACTATGTCTAAACTGCAATCTACCAAAATGGCTGATGATGTTATTTACCAGTGTTTACAGTTTTTAGGAGGCTATGGTTATATGGAAGAGTATCCATTAGCCAGAATGTCAAGGGATAGCCGCTTAGGACCTATTGGTGGTGG
>CAZGDG010000050.1:12439-23117 GCA_964524415.1 uncultured Flavobacteriaceae bacterium | reverse complement strand
TTATTGCTAATAACAAAATATGTGTTGCTAATGATTGATGAAGAAACTGTAAATTCAGGTAAAACCTTGGCTATTGTTGCCTACCTTACAATTATTGGAGTTCTTATTGCATTCTTCATGAACCAAGAAAAACGAAATAGTTTCACAGCGTTCCATGTAAGACAAGGTCTGGGTTTATGGCTGCTTTATTTCATTTTCGGTTATGTGGTAAGTGGTTTTGACAATTGGACACTCACCTACTCCTTTTGGATTGTATTTGCAGTCTTGTTTGTCTATGGAATAGTTGGCGCTATTTCTGGTAAGGCCAATAAAGTCCCTCTTGTTGGTGACCTATTTCAAAAACTTTTTAAATCTTTAGGTTAAGCGACCCATGTCATCTAAACTATTCTACATCAAAAGACCTTCTAGCTTAAAGGACAATGCACCTTTATTGATTATGGCACATGGCTATGGTAGTGATGAAAACGATTTGTTTTCATTTGCATCGGAATTGCCAGACGAATTATTTATAATATCATTGCGTGCTCCATACGCCATGCAACCCTTTGGCAATGCGTGGTATGCCATAAATTTTGATGCCGAAAAAGGAAAATGGAGCGATAACGAACAGGCCGAGCGTTCTGTGAACATTATCTCAAAGTTTATTGATTATGCCTGTAAAACTTACCCTGTAGATGCAGACAATGTTACTTTGCTAGGCTTTAGTCAAGGCACCATTCTAAGTTATGCCGTAGCCTTGAACTATCCCGAAAAGGTAAAAAACGTTATTGCACTTAGTGGCTATATCAATGAAGATATCATTCCTAAAAATATTGATGAGGAGGCGGTGCGACATTTGAATTTTTACTGTTCGCATGGAAGTGCAGACCAAGTGATTCCTGTGGACTGGGCCAGAAAAGCTCCCGAATTCTTAAAGGCACATAAAATTAAACACGTCTATTCCGAATATCCCGTAGGTCACGGTGTAGCACCACAGAATTTCTTTGATTTTAAAAGGTGGTTAATCGAACATATTTAATCAAAGACTCAAATTGTCTTTATAGTGTCAAGAATACTAAGTAATTGTTGTCTTAACATACCTAAATCTAATGGATTTATATCATAGTTAAGATGTTCAACCAACCGCCATTTTTTCTTTAAGTTGTCAATCACGAAGAAGTTAAGGGTCGTTCTGTTTGTTTCTCCATAATAGCCACCAACCCAAATGAGTACAGAATTTCTTTTTGACGTAATTAATACTTCTGAAGGTGCCTTTTCAACATTAAAATGCACTATTCCCTCTAGTGAAGCATTAACAATTCTGGGAGCTTTATAAAGAAAGGGAACCTCAACATAGGACGAATTTGAATATTTTAGTTTTAATACTTCTTTGACAAAAACTCTTATCTGAGCCGTCTTTGCAGAATCTTTATAATAGCGGCCTTCTGATTTTTCGCTGAGTTCAATATAGGGTGTTAAAATGGCCAAACTATCTTGAATCAGAACGAATTTTTTTGAAGACAGTCTTCTAATCTTAAGATTTTTGTCATTGTTTTGACCCAAGCCAAGAAAACTACTCAAAAGCACTAGGAGCAATAGAAAATTTTTCAATCTTAAAAAAATCAAAGCTAAAGTGGTCTTAAAGTTTAGGATACATAAAATATTCAGACAAATCGAATCTGGCGATACCACTATCATCGACCTCATAAGTTAAAAATATTTCTCCCCAATATTCTCCATCCGTGAAATTGGCAACAATCCATTTGTGATTGAGTATGCGAACCTTGTTGATGATTAGTTTATTTCCAGTAAGCGAGACAAAAGGCACTATCGGATGCTCATCGCCTTCGTAATCATTCATATCATAAAGCCCTTCTTTAATAGCTGGTATGAGCTCATCGGTGTCATAGCCCTGGGATTCAAAATAGTCTATGGCCTCCTGATTTCTATCGATATTAAAATAATTAAGTTCAAAATTCTCTTCTTCTAAGACCTCAATGCTTTTGGCATTTTCAGCGAGTTGCTCTTGATACGAAGAAATGTCCTTTTCGTATTTATCGATAATGTTCTTAGAATTCACATACTGAAAAATAATCAATAAGACCGAAAAGATAAATAGATACATAAAAATTCTACTCTTCATAACTAAATGTTTATGGTTAGGTTGTCGTAGGCCAAATAAACGTTTGTAGGTAATTTACTTTGCACCTCATTATGAAATCCCATATGATGGCTAATATGCGTCAAATAGGCACGTGAGGGACTTACCTTTTCTATAAACTCCAAGGCTTCTTCTAAATTAAAATGAGACATGTGCGGCTCTTGCCGTAAAGCATTTACCACGAGAACATCAACTCCGACCAGTTTTTGGATTTCTTCCTTTGAAATGGTTTTCATATCAGTGAGGTAAGCAAACTTATTAAACCTAAAACCAAAAACCTGAAGCTTATAATGAAGTCCATCTATAGGAACGACATCTATTCCTCCAATACTGAATGGTTCATTTTTGATTGTTATTTTCCTTACACTAGGAACACCAGGATACTTTTCCTTTGTGGTGAAGATGTAATCAAATCTTTTTTCCAGCGCTTTAAAAACGCGCTTGTGTGCATATAAAGGAATATCGCCCTGCCTAAAGAAAAAAGGACGTATATCGTCTAAACCCATGGTGTGATCTGCATGCTCGTGAGTGAATAAGATACCGTCAATTTTTGAGACTTTAGCGTTGAGCATTTGCTGTCTAAAATCAGGTCCGCAATCAACAACGAAAGTATAGTCGTCCCACTCTACCAAAATAGACACTCGCAATCTTTTATCCTTAGGATTATTGCTTAAACAAACAGGATGCGTACTCCCAATAATAGGTACCCCTTGCGATGTTCCTGTTCCTAAAAACGTTACCTTCAAGTGTCTTAAATTTATGACAAAAATACGCTTATTTTTTTGTTTACATCTGTATTTAACTACCTTTGCTAAAGACTTGTAATCCCGAATACTATGGAAGAAATCACCTATAAAGGCGATTCTAAATTTGAAAACATTCCTTCGCTTAAAGACAAAGCACTTCGCATAAACCTCAACAAGGATATCTACGGAACTTTTGCCGAGATTGGCGCAGGACAAGAAACCGTAAGACAGTTTTTTCGTGCTGGTGGTGCTTCGGGAACCATAGCTAAAACCATGTCTGCTTATGATAAAGATTTTAGTGATGCTATTTACGGTATTGAAGATGATAGGCGCTATGTAACTGAAGCGCGTCTAAGAAAAATGCTTAATCATGAGGTTAATCTAATTGAACAAAGAATAGTTAGGGAAAAACATCCTAATAAGATATTTTTTGCTTACGCCAACACAGTAGCCACCATAGATTTTGCAAAAAAATATAAAGGCCATGGATGGGTAGGTATAAAGTACCAAGTGGCACCAGACCAAGAGTATAATGATATCGTACTTCATATTAGGTTCAAGGAAAACGATGCGCGCTTACAACAGGAAACTCTAGGTAAGCTAGGAACAAACCTTATATATGGTGCTTTTTACAAATATAACCAACCAAAGAAATTGCTACGCTATCTCTATGATCACCTAGATAAAGATCAGCTAGAAATTGATACCATCAATTTCTCTGGACCTGTGTACAAGAACATAGATAATAGGTTGATGAGCTTACAGCTCGTAAAGAATGGCATGACCGATGCCGTTATGTTTGCTCCAGATGGCAACAACGTATTACCAGCTGCAGTGTTGTATAAGAAAAACATTTTGGCACTTAGAGGAAGCTTTAGACCTGTAACCAAGGTAAACATGGATATGTTTGAAAAATCATATGAAATGTTTATCAAAGAGAATAAAGTGAGTAAGGACAAGACACAGGTAATTTTTGAAATTACCTTATCCAACTTAAGAGCGGAAGGTGAAATTGACGAACAAGATTTTATGGACAGAGCACGACTATTGTGTTCGTTAGGGCAAACCGTACTCATATCAAACTTTCAGGAATACTATAAATTGGTTGAATATTTCTCCCAGTATACCAAAAGTAGAATGGGCCTTGCGATGGGTGTGAATAACCTAGTAGATATTTTTGACGAGAAATATTATCGCCACTTAAGTGGTGGCATATTGGAAGCCTTTGGTAAATTGTTCTACAAGGATTTACGCGTTTACCTTTACCCAATGGAAAATAATGACGGTACGGTAACCACAAGTGAAAATCTTAAAGTTCACCCAAGGATGAAAGAACTCTATAAATTCTTTAAGTACAACGGTAAGGTTGTTGATATAACAGATTACGACAGTACGATATTACGAATATTCTCTAGGGAAGTCTTAAAAATGATAGCAGATGGTACCGAGGGTTGGGAGAAAATGCTACCTGAAGGTGTATCTAAACTGATAAAAGAAAAGAGTTTGTTTGGCTATGAGGCAGAAGAAGTTATGCATTAGCCTGTTGGAATTTATAACAAATAGAAAAGCGACCAGAGATTTATTTTCTTTAATCTTTGGTCGCTTTTTTTATGTCTAGGAACTTAATCTAGAATCTGCTCGGTATGAGCTTTTGTTTTTACTTTAGTAATTACATCTTCCAACACACCATTTTCATCAATAACAAATGTTGTTCTGTGAATACCATCATATTCCTTACCCATAAACTTCTTAGGACCCCAAACACCAAAAGCATTAATAACAGATTTATCCTCATCTGCAATCAAAGGGTATTTAAATCCGTATTTATTTTTAAAATTTGATTGTCTTTTAGCACTATCTGCACTTACGCCAAGGATGTCGTAGCCTGCAGCTTGAAATCTTTCAAAGTTATCATTAAGATTACATGCTTCTGCAGTACACCCAGGAGTACTTGCCTTTGGATAAAAGAAAACTACTAATTTTTTTCCTTTGTAGTCTGCTAGGGAAACCTTATTCCCTTGTTCGTCCATTCCTTCAAAATTTGGTGCCTTATCACCCGGTTTTAAATGCGTCATCATCGTAATTTTTTTCAATTAATGTAAAAATACAATGTATCTTAAAGGAACTAAAGCCAGATTCTGTTATAAATTCGTTAAATCAATTATTCCTGAAGAACAGATTCAAATAGTGATTTCCACTGTTGCATAATTTTGTCTGGTGCATAACGTTGAATATTTACCTGCGCTCTTTCACCCATTTGCTTTCTTAAGTCTTTGTCCTCAATAAGTGTCATTAATGCCTCTGCTAGCTTTTCAGTGTTATTTGGTTCAACTAACAATCCATCCTCACCATGTTTAATAATCGCACGCGGGCCATAAGGACAATCAAAAGAAACTGCAGGTATACCAAGGGACATGGCCTCCGCAATGACTAATGAAAAACCTTCAATTCTCGATGAGCAAACTAAAATAGAGGAATCAAGGTAGGCGCTTTTTATGTCGTTAGTATGGTCAAAAAAATTAACACTAGACCCTAAACCTAATTCAGAAGAAATATCTTTCAAGTTCAACTTTTTACTTATTCTACCGTAGACGTGCAGTCGCCAATTAGGGTATTTTTCATGTACTATCTTCCAACACTCTAATAGCATATCATAGCCTTTAATATAATCTTGTCTGCCAACTGCAATTACAGTATTACTTTCTAAAGTGGACATTTCATTATTCGTCGTCAGCGTGACAGGATTACTAATAACTTCAATATTACTTAAGTGTTTCCAATCCTGTTTATTTTCTTCAGTCAAGACTATAAACCTATCATATCCATAACCAGATTTTTTTATCAACTGTTTTTTCGATGAATTAATGAATCTTGTTTTGACAGAACGCGATTGAAAGTTAAGGTTCAGGCTACCTGTCGTATGCCTTTGATAAATTAATGGAAATCTTTTCTTGATAAAGCGCCCCAGATAAAGCCCAAAAACTTCATCTATACAAACCATGACAACAGTAGGTTGTAATTTATTTAAAAATTTGTTGATACCTTTTACCTTGTCAAAATAGATTAGAAAACCTTTTTTATAACTATCCAAATAATACAAGTTGATGTTGTCATCTATTTCAAAATTTGTACTTTGACTTGAACTTTTTTGGTCCAATAGTATAATATCAACTTTATAATTGAAATATTTGATGAAGTAATTGGCTTGATACAAAATCATGCGCTCAAGCCCTGTTGTACCATTTATAAAATTGGCGATATAAACTAATTTCATGAAATTTTCTAAAATAAAATAGAAGCTAAATCTAAATATTTTTGTAACACATTGAGATTTATTCTCTAAAATTTTAGTTCTATGGTAAATAACCAAGATTAAGCTCAATTTAAAATCAAACTTTAAGGATGAAAAAACAAGAGAAGGTAAATTTTGCAATAAACACACTGAACAAAATCTATCCAGAAATCCCAATTCCTTTAGACCATAAAGACCCATATACACTCCTTATTGCTGTATTGCTATCTGCACAAAGTACAGATGTCCGTGTTAACCAGATTACACCTCTTCTTTTTGAAAGAGCGGACAATCCTTATGATATGGTAAAACTGAGTGTTGAAGAAATAAGGGAAATTATAAAACCCGTTGGGCTATCACCGATGAAAAGCAAGGGAATCTTCGGATTATCCAAGATAATCATAGAGCAGCATGGCGGAAAAGTACCCCAAACCTATGAAGAATTGGAAGCCTTGCCAGCTGTTGGTCATAAAACGGCTGCAGTAGTTTTGTCACAAGCCTTTGGTATTCCTGCGTTTCCAGTTGATACGCATATACACCGTTTAATGTATAGATGGGGATTTAGCACGGGTAAAAATGTAGTCCAAACAGAAAAGGATGCAAAGCGCTTATTTCCAAAAGAACTTTGGAATGAACTACACCTTCAAATTATATGGTATGGCAGGGAGTACTCTCCTGCCCGAGGATGGAATCTTGAAAAAGATATTATTACCAAAACCATAGGAAGACGTTCGGTAGTAAAAGACTATTATAAAAACAAAAAATCCTGATTTAGAATCAGGATTTTTAACCAACTTAATTTAGAAGTGCTTCAAACTTCAATTTATTATAATTTATAACACTTAAAGCCTTTGAGTAATTCAAAAGGAAACTAATCGTTTCATCTTTTGGTTGTAGGTTGATTTTCTTTGGGGTTTTTTCTGAGTAAATGTTTGCCATATTAATAAATTTAAATCCATTATATGACTAAAACGCAACAGAAATATCTTTATTGTATTAATTTGTTAAAACAATATTATTTTGCTCAATTACCTTTCTCATATTTATCAAAGCATAACGCATCCTTCCCAAAGCCGTATTAATACTAACGCCTGTGCGCTCAGATATTTCCTTAAAACTCATGTCTTGATAAATACGCATTTTTAAGACTTGCTTTTGATCTTCAGGAAGCTCTTCAATAATTCGTCTTACGTCAGATTCTACTTGATTTTTAATCATTGCCTTTTCAGCATTTAAACTAGAGTCGCTCAATACGGAGAAAATGCTAAATTCACCAGCATTATCAAATTTTGGCATACGGTTGTTCTTCCTAAAGTAGTCAATGACCAAATTATGGGCAATTCTCATAACCCAAGGTAAAAATTTACCTTCTTCGTTATATTTTCCAAGTTTAAGAGTTCTGATGACTTTTATAAAAGTGTCCTGAAATATATCTTCAGTTACATCCTTATCGTATACCTTAGAGTAGATAAAACTGTAAATTTTCTGTTTATGCCTGCCAATAAGTATAGCTAAAGCATTTTCGTCACCATTAATATAATTGCTTACTAATACTGCGTCGCGGATAAGTTCTTTGTTCATAATAATTACTTTAAAGCCTAAATTTATTTAGGTCTGGGGTTCTAGCTTTTCTTAAAGTAATATTATGCTATACGCAGTTTTTATTTATTGATTAGAAGCCAAATATAACAACAATGATTCTGAAAAAGCAAAAATTACACGGAAATTTTAACATTTTATCGCATATTCTATAGATTTTATCGAGACAAATAGAAGTGGTATCTTTGCAAAATCTGGTACCATAACTAACCTATGAAGAGCACTATTTTAGACGTAAACCCAAAGGAAAATATCATCATAAAAGGAGCTAAACTCCACAATTTAAAGAACTTAGATGTAGTAATCCCAAGAAATAAGCTTGTTGTTATAACAGGACTCTCGGGATCTGGTAAATCTAGCTTAGCGTTCGATACATTGTATGCGGAAGGCCAAAGACGATATGTTGAGAGTTTATCAAGCTATGCCAGACAATTTCTTGGCCGGCTTAACAAGCCTAAGGTAGATTACATAAAAGGTATTGCGCCAGCCATAGCTATAGAACAAAAAGTAAATTCTACAAATCCGAGATCTACTGTTGGCACAACAACGGAGATTTACGATTATTTAAAGTTATTGTTTGCAAGAATTGGAAAAACCTACTCTCCTATCTCTGGCAATTTGGTAAAGAAGCATAATGTTAGTGATGTTATTGACTACGTTTCAACCTTTAATGAAGGTAGTAAATTGCTCCTTCTCGCACCTATTCAGTTAGAAGAAGGAAGAACCCTTGAAAACAAATTAAAAACACTCCAACAACAAGGTTATTCAAGAGTTAAATTGAAAGACGACGTTTTAAGGATTTCTGAAGCTTTAAAGCTAGACCTTAACGACAAGTACACCTTATTTCTGGTTGTTGACCGCGTCGTTGTTAAAACTGACGAAGATTTTTTAAACAGACTGGCAGACGCTATCGAAACAGCCTTCTTTGAAGGTGTTGGTACCTGTATTATTGAATCGCTGGAAGACAACAAGCAAATGGAATTCAACAATAGATTTGAACTGGACGGAATGAGCTTTCTAGAGCCAAACGCACATTTGTTCAGTTTTAACAATCCATATGGTGCTTGTCCCAAATGCGAAGGATATGGAGATGTAATAGGTATTGACGAAGAATTGGTCATTCCAAACACAGCATTATCCGTTTATGAAAATGCCATTTTCCCGTGGCGAGGTGAAAGTATGAGCTGGTATAGGGACCAACTTGTTAATAATTCGCACAAGTTTGATTTTCCTATTCATAAGCCTTACTTTCAATTAAGTGAGGAGCAAAAGGCTCTTATTTGGACTGGTAACGAATATTTTGAAGGCTTAGATAGCTTCTTCAACGAACTTGAATCCAAGGCCTATAAAATTCAAAATAGGGTAATGCTCTCAAGGTACAGGGGAAAAACAAAATGTAATGTCTGTAAGGGAAAAAGGCTGAGGAAAGAAGCTAATTATGTAAAAATAAATGGTGCAACCATTACAGATTTGGTAGACCTTCCTATTGAGGAACTCATAGATTATTTTAAGCGATTAGAGCTTACTGAGCATGACCAAAATATTGCCAAACGTCTACTCAAGGAAATTAACACACGACTCGATTTTCTCAGTAACGTTGGACTAAGTTATCTCACTCTAAACAGAAGATCTAATACCTTATCCGGAGGTGAAAGTCAGCGCATTAATTTGGCCACTTCACTGGGAAGTAGCCTTGTGGGATCCATGTACATTTTAGATGAACCTAGCATAGGACTTCATCCTAAAGATACAGAACGGCTTATAAAAGTTTTAAAGTCATTAAGGGACTTAGGTAATACTGTTATTGTTGTAGAACACGATGAAGATATAATGAAATCTGCGGACACCATTATAGACATAGGCCCAGAAGCTGGCACATTCGGTGGTGAGGTGGTTGCTTACGGTGAGTTCACCGATATATTGGCTTCTCATACTTTAACTGGCAAATATTTAAACGGACAGCTGGCCATTGAGGTGCCTAAAAAACGGAAGTCATCTAAACACTATATTGAAATTATTGGCGCTAGAGAAAACAACCTAAAAAATATTAACGTCAATTTCCCCCTTCAAACGTTAACTGTAGTTACAGGTGTTTCAGGTAGTGGAAAAAGTACCTTAGTTAAAAAGATTCTCTATCCAGCGATACAAAAAAAACTAACCGGTTTTAGTGATAAACCAGGCCAATTTTCTGAGCTAAAAGGAAATTTTGACTTTATTAAACAAATTGAATTTGTAGACCAAAATCCTATTGGTCGTTCCTCGCGATCTAATCCGGTAACTTATATTAAGGCTTATGATGACATAAGAGCTCTTTTTGCATCCCAAAAGCTAAGTAAGATTAGAAATTATAAAGCTAAACACTTTAGTTTTAATGTTGATGGCGGCCGTTGTGAAACGTGTAAAGGAGAAGGCGAAGTGACCATAGAAATGCAATTTATGGCAGATGTGCACTTAACTTGCGACACTTGTGGAGGCAAACGATTTAAAAAGGAAGTTCTGGAGGTTACATTTGAAGGTAAGTCTATTGATGATGTTTTAAATCTCACAATTGATGATGCCGTGAGTTTCTTTAGTAAGCACAAACAAACAAAAATTAAAAACAAGCTACAACCCTTACAAGATGTGGGCCTAGGTTATGTAACCCTTGGACAATCTTCATCAACCCTATCTGGCGGTGAAGCGCAACGAATAAAGTTAGCCACGTTCTTGGGCAAAGGAGCCAATGCCAACAATGCCTTGTTCATATTTGATGAACCTACAACAGGACTTCATTTTCATGATATTCAGAAATTGTTAAAATCGTTTCGAGCCTTGATAGAAAAAGGACACTCCATTATTGTAATTGAGCATAATATAGATTTGATTAAATGTGCTGACTATATGATTGATTTAGGGCCCGAA
>CAZGDG010000050.1:0-12368 GCA_964524415.1 uncultured Flavobacteriaceae bacterium | reverse complement strand
GTGTTGATGATTTTTCCTTAGATAAACTTAAAGCCTCGGTATCTGTTAGTCCGTTGAAAGCTGGTGGGTCCAATTTTAAAACACACGTATTAGGTAATCCGTCTGAAGGAATACTCACATACAAACCCAGTTATGGCACGGCTCTTTTCTGTTGGCTATTCTTAAGTATTGGTCTGGGTGTTTTATTTTTTGTAGGACGCTCATTACTTTTAAATGGTGAATCATTAAGTTTTTCTACGTTTTTTCTTTTTGGATTTGGTTTGTTGTTTGCGCTAGTTGGCGCACTCATGTTTTATGGATTTTACAAACCCATAGCATTTGATAAAACCCAAGGCATGTTCAGAACAGGATACAAAAATCATAAATTATCTCATTCCAACCTTAGCATCCCTTTTGATGAAATAGCAGCGGTGCAAGTAATTGGAGAACGCATTAAAGGTGAAAAATCAAATTTCAATAGTTTTGAGCTTAACCTAGTGCTTAAAAATGGATTGCGTAAAAACATTATCGATCACGGAAATTTAAGCGCCATCGTAAATGATGCCAATATCATAAGTGATTTTTTGGAAGTCCCTATATGGCACGCAAAATCAAAATAAAATCAATAAAATAGAAATGCAATAAAACCGAGTATTGCAAAGGAAACCGGCACCACTAGCATCGAAAAGAAAAAACTGATAATACCACTTTTTATAACGCTTAATAACCAATGCTCCTCATAAAACTTTATAACCGCTAGGATGAGATAAAAAAATGTACTTAACACAACCAGCCAATCTATCCAATCTGGTATATCCCAAACCCATCTGTTTATAGCAAATAAAAGACTGAAAAGGGTAAATAGAAATGAAAAATAATAGAAGCTAAACACCAAATGGTGTGCGTAAGGCCCTCGTTTAAAAAAGAAAATCTTGAAGAACAAAGCAAACAAAGGCATCAGGAAAAACATAGCCAAAGGTATACTGTCTATAAAGGTTTGGTAGATTTGCCCTAAACCCATCGTTTTATAGAATTTCAGTCCTTGTGCGTAAATCTTTTTTTCAAAATAGCCTGGGTTTTCACTCATACCCATAGCTTTATAGATTTGTTCGTTTGATGCGCCTGTGGCTATAAGCGAATCTATTTTAGCATCATCAAAATTTAAATCTGTTTGAATGGCTCCATTATTTTGTTTTATGGCAGTAATTGAATCTATTCGCTCCAAATCCTCATCTTTTAGCCCAAGAGCTTTCTTATTCATTTTTAAAGGCTCTAAGGCACTTCTTTTTATAGAGTCTAAATCAATACTATCAGGGAATTTTTCATTGATAACATAACCATTGCCATCCCTACTCGCTACGACTTTCTCCATTGTTTTATCCAACTTTTCACGCACCTCTCTATTGAAAAAATTAAATATGAAAAAAAAGATAACGGCAACAAAAAGATACATTTGTGCAGGATGTAAGTAGAGCAAACGCTTGCCCTTAACAAATTCCTTTGCCAAATAACCAGGCCTAAACATTAAAGGCAGAAAGCTCTTAAAAAATCGTGCATCAAAAGAGAAATAGTTGCTAATCGTATTGTAAAATAAAACGCCTAAGGTTAGCTCATCATTTGTTTTCTGACCACAATGTGGACAAAATTGAAAGCCTTCCTCGAAGGGTTTTTCGCAATTTTGACATTTTACTTCCTTTGGTTCCATATTCTGTGCTGTGAAACTGGGTTTATCTTACAATACTTAACTATTAATCAATGAAGAAAAAAAACACCTAAAGTTACTTAAAATTTGTTTTCAGCCTGCTTATTAAATCCCACTCTTTCACAAAACCAATATTAATACTGATAATCAGCTTTTTACGTTTTTTGGCACGCTGTTTGATTCAGATAATATGAGTTTAATTTAAAACCCTATAACTATGAAACGAATACTATATTTATTTGCTTTGTTAGTGACGGTTAGCACTACGGCAAAAGCGGAAACCAACACAATTGCAGAAGTTGATGCTTCTATAAACAACTTAGTGAGAGGTTACGGTAATTCTTTCATATTTATAGAAGGAGGCATTGAATTTGCGGTATTTCCAGATGGACAGTTCGATTTTTATATGCCCAATTATGGCCCAAACGTTAACATTGGTATCAATAGTCCCAACTTTGCTTTAAGCTTCAATACTGGGTTCAATTACAATCCCTATGTGCAATATGATAGTTTTGGTGCCATAATCCAAATTGAAAACACTCCAATATTTTATGATGCCTTTGGTCGTGTAAATCAAATTGGTAATATTATTATAAACTATAATGGCATTGGGCGCGTAAGTAGAATTGGCGGACTACAGCTGTTTTACAGAAACAATGTTTTTTGGAGACATACAGGGTTTATCAACATTTACAACAGAGCTTATGTTTGGCGACCATGGCACAGGTTTTATGCTCTTCCTCCAGCAAACTTCTGTGTTATAAACACTTGGCCTTACAGACAATTTTATACGCCTGTTAGACATGTTTGGTATAGACCTTATAGAAACAACATAAGACACTTTAACATAAATGGCAGACGTGGAAGCGCAGATTTTGGAAGACGCAACTCTAACAGAGTACATCAACGTTACGCGCAACAGCCAAGAACTAGAGCTGATTATGATTTAAGAAGACGTGTTGAGAGACGTAATACAGAAATTAGGAGAACGAGAAGTGTTGGATTAGCTAATAATGCAAGCATAGACAGAACACGTAACTCTAGAAATAATAGATCAGCTGTTACAAGGAACGCTACGCGAACAACAGCTAATACTTTTAGAAGAAATTCTAGCTCAGAGAGGTCTCAAAGTATTGTCAACTCAAGAACACGTTCCAATACGAGAGTAACAAAGCCTAAAAGAGCCACAAGGTCTAATGTCGCTAGAACTAATTCGCGCATATCTAACAATAGAACGGCTTCTGTAAGAAAACCAAAAGCCACTTCAAATCGTAGATATAATAGAACATCATCAATGAGTAAAAATCAGCGAAGTGTTGTTCGGAATGACAGAAAAGCCCCATCGGTAAGAGCGAAATCAAGTATTAGTAGAAACAATAATAAAAGTAATACAAGAACAAACTCAAGACGAAGTAGATATTAGAAAGATGATTTTTTTGGTTGGTTAGTTGAAGTCCCGCTTGATGTATGCCTCAGAGCACCTTGCGGGACTTCTCATTTTCAGAAAGTCCTTTAATTTAATGGCAGGTTTCTTTTCATCAGATCTGTAATTTCTACAGAAATTTTAAGCAAATAGATTGTGCTTCCGTAAACGAGAGTCGCAATAATAGACTTAAGTATTATATTCACAATAGGATGATAAGGAAAGTCCCAAAAATATAACTAGGCTATTACCACCACTAATACAACAATTACCTTTATGGAGTCCGTTGTAAATGGAAACAAATCAAACTTCCGTTTTACATAAATTACCTTTAAAGTATTATACAAGGTAATGGCTAAAAATGTTGCTATTGCTGCCCCATTAATTCCAAATAGGGGAATAAATATGAGATTAAGTAGAATGGTAATAAGAGTTAGAAACACACCAAAAATTAATACCATTCTGTAGTAGTCACTGTTGAATAATATGGCATTATTATTTCCTAAGGCATTGTCATAAAGCTTAGCTATACTAACAACTAGCACCACGATTAAGCCTCCTGTAAATTTTTGCGGTAGCAACTGATAAAGCTGATTAATATTTAGAATAATAAGCAGGAATATAAAACCACTTATCACCAGAAGGTTAATAGAACTTCTTTGGTACAAATCACCTAGCTTTTTAAAATCCTTAGTGTTTAAATATTGCGCTGTTAACGGTAGCATTATTTGATGCATGGCGCGCTGTGGCACAGCAATAACCGTTGCAATAAAGATGGCTACGCTATAATAGGCTACATTCTCGATTTGAGGTAGCAAAAGACCTATCATAAATTTATCTATATCTAAAATTATCATGGCTACAGATCCCGCTACTATCATAAGTGAAGTATAAGTTAGAATCTGGTTGAGCTTAGCTATTTTCTGAAATCTAAATCTCGGTGGCCTAATAACATAAGCATATAGTTTCATTAGAAGCATTCGGAGTCCATAAACAACAACCAATGCATGTACAAATTGGGTAGCTGTAAGCCAATCAAAATAAACAGCACATAATAGTATTGTTATTAATAAGCGATGAAAAATCTCCTTCATCACGTTACCGAAAACCGTTTGCAACTGTACCTTGCTCCAGGCATAAAATATCTCGAAATAAGCCATGGCAATGGCAATGGCAAACATTTGCCATATATAAGGTTCTACAATTTGATTTTTTGCCGCTAGAAAGCTGGAAATAGCGTCGTAAGAGACACAACCAATAATTCCTACAGGAATGATTACGACCAGTGGCAAAATGAGCATCAGTGTTAGAAAGCTGTCCAGACTTTGTCTGGATTTGTATGTTGAATAAAATTTAACGATGGCATTATGAACACCGAACGCCATGATAGGCATCATTATATTGGCCGCCGATAACACAAATGCCACCAAACCATAATACGCATCACTTAAAAAATTAGTGTATAGGAATAAGGTATTTACGGCTCCTATGCCAAAGCCAAGGTATGTACTTATTGTGTTTTTAAAAGATTGTGCAATGACAATTCCCATGGCTTTGCGAAATACCTTTGATTAGAGATTTCAAAAATAAGCGATATCAGATCAATGAAGCTAATCGCTTAGTAAGCTCTTTTCTGCTGTAAGGCTCAAGTCCTATTGGGTGTACCTCTAAACTTTCGTTCTGAAACTCGTGAAACAAATCAAGAATATTAGCTTTTAATTCAGTTTTTTGTGCATAAGTAAAATAAGACCCTGTATTGGTTGAGCTTATAATCTGTTCAATATCTGATTGCTGAGGTCCTATGGCAATTATAGGTGTTCCTGAAACGAGATACTCGAACAATTTACCTGGAATAATGGCTTTGGTATCTTCAGAGTCAATTTCAATGAGTAAAAGGACCTGAGATTTCATTTGGAATTTAATAGCATCATCATGGCTTACATAACCGATTATTTCAGAGTGGTCCTCCAACTTGTATGCTTTTATTTTTTCCATAACATGAGAACTCACCACACCCACTAGGCGAAGACGAAACAGCCTTGCAAACTCTTTATTTTCAGTCAAAAGCTCAGATAAAACTTGCCATAATAAGGTAGGATTACGTTCTGATAGTAACGATCCAATGTGCGCTATTGTAAACAAATCATCCTTTTTGTTAATCTGAACAGAATGGCTATCATAACCATTAGTAATTAATGATATAGGTCTGTCTGTCTTTGCTTCAAACTCTCTTTTGGTGTAAGCGCTAGTAACCACAAGGTTATCAGCCCTATTTAAAACTTTAGATTCTAGCTTTAAATGTTTAGATTTTGATTGCGGTGTAAGCTTTAATGATTTGTGATAACCTATGGTGCTCCAAGGATCTCTAAAGTCTGCAATCCACTTAACACCTAACTTTTCTTTGAGTCCAAGGCCAATAAGATGTAAACTGTGTGGTGGACCAGTTGTTATTACAGCTTCAACATTGTTTGATGACAAGTATTTAGAAAGGAACCTTACGGATGGCTTTACCCAATTTTTCCTTGCGTCCGGAATAAAGAAATTACCTCTTATAAACAACATTAATTTTTGCAACAACGATTGCTCAGCACTCTTTGGAATTACTCCAGAACTTATAGTTTTGGTCTGTTTTTTAGATAAAACACTAGCTATACCATAAGGTTCTCTGATAGGTTTCTTTAAGATTTTTATGGATTCTGAAACTTCTTCCAATAAACTAGGGTCCATTATTGGGTATCTAGGGTTTTCTGGGCAATATACAATCGGCTCAATCCCAAATTCTGGTAGGTATTTTACAAATTTCAACCAACGTTGCACGCCTGGACCTCCTGCTGGTGGCCAATAGTAAGTGATAATGAGTACTTTCTTTAAAGGCATAGCCAAAATTATCCTTTTGACTTAAAATACTCAAACTGCTTGTAGACTCCAAAAAGAATTAAAATAGCCAAAACGATTGAACTTGCCAATGTGATGGTACCGCCTGTTTTAACCACTTGTGATTCAAACTTAAATTCTATAGTATGACTTCCTTTTGGCACTTCTAATCCTCTAAGTGTATAATTTACTCGCGTATGTGGCACCAATTGGCCATCTACATAAGATTGCCATCCTTTAGAATAATAGATTTCCGAGAAAACAGCAAAACCATCGTGAGTATTATTGGAGGTATAGCGAAGGTAATTTGGTTTAAACTCCTCTAGTTTGATAGAAGCTGTCGAGTCTAACTCAAATCCTTTGGATGACTCTATTAAAGTACTTACAGCCCTTGATTTAGTATTAAGTGTATCCAAGGCTTTTATTTCCTCATTTGCCGAATTCAGTTTTTTAATTTCTGTCACAAACCATGCATTGCCATTCGCTTCGGTATTTGTATATGGCAAAATCTTACCTTGTTCTTCAATAATAATATACTTTGTGTTGAGCATATTCAGCACATTCATATTATTATCATAAATATGAAATTCGAGTAGTTCGTTATACCTGCCTAATTTTGCGGCATGATAGCCCATTAAGGAATTATGGAAGTAAGCGGCTCGAGCCGGTTTGCTCTGGCCCTCTTGAGACATATCGAGAACTCTGAAATGACCGTTATCCTTTAGAATTTCCTTATCGGCCGCTGTTGGTTGGTATGGTTTATCTACTTGAACAGCTGGCACAAAATCGTCATTATTAACATAATTTCTGTTAACAGCAACCAAATCAAATACAGCCAAAACCGCCAAAATTAAAATAGTAGCATTTTTGTTCACCTTTCGCTGCAGATAGAAATATAAGGTGCTGGCAGACAAAAGGACTAAAATCAATGTTCTAATAGTATCTGAGGTAAAAAGTGCCTTTCTATCTGCAATCAATGCGTCCACAAAGTTTGGACCATAAGCTTGGGCATATCTATCGTCGCGCAATCCTTCAAAATCAAAAAGGGTCGAACTGAAAAGTAAAAAAACCAGACATAGTCCTGCCGTAACAAATACCGAATACTTTAAGGCTTTTAATTTTTTTTCTTTGGTTTTGGAATCTTTAAACAAATGCCACAAGCCTAAAATACCTAAAACCGGAACACAAAGCTCTAAGATAACCTGGATAGAACTAACCGCTCTAAATTTGTTATAAAGTGGTACGTAATCAATAAAGAAGTCCGTTAAAAAACCAAGGTTTTTACCGTAAGACAACAAAAGGGATAGTAGCGTCCCTCCTACCAACCACCATTTGGCCCTTCCTTTTATCAGAAATAAACCCAATACAAAGAGAAATATAATAACAGCACCAACATAAGCAGGAGCCTCAACAATGGGCTGGTCGCCCCAATACATTGGTGCATTTCTACTTGCTTCAAGTGCTTCCATAGGTGAAGCTCCAAGATTTATGTAAGCCTTGTAAGTGTTGGAATCCTTACCTAAATCCTCATAATTACCGCCACCCATGAATTTCGGGATAAATAAATTAAAGGTTTCAACTAAACCATAACTGTACTCCGTTATGTAGTCTCTATCCAAACCAGAGGATATTTCCCTTGGCGTCCCATTAGGATTAATCGTAAGCTCACTTTTTCCTCTAGTACTTTCCTTAACATATTGCTGAGTAGCCATAATATTGGTAGCATTAAGCCCTACCGCTATTACTGCAGCTATGGTCAATAAACCCACCGCTTTAAAAAACTCTGGAAGAATTTTCCTTTGTACCGCATCCACTAAATAGGCCAGACCCATAACTATTACAAGCAAAAGCAAGTAATAGGTCATTTGATAATGATTAGCAACGAGCTCCAGACCCAGAGCAACTGTCGTTAGGAGAAAACCTAAAATATATTTTTTTCTAAATGTTAGTATGATTCCTGAAAGTACCAAAGGCATATAGGCAATGGCATGCGCCTTGGAATTATGTCCAACGCCTAATATGATAATCAAATAGGTCGAAAACCCAAAAGCTAAGGCTCCTAACGCTGCCAATTTATAGTCTACTTTTAGAGACAGCATCAAAATATAAAATCCAATAAAATACAAAAACAGATAATCTGCCGGACGAGGTAAAAACCGCAACGACAGGTCTAATTTTTTGATATAGTTATGAGGATATTTAGCTCCTAATTGGTAGGTAGGCATACCTCCAAATGCGCTATTGGTCCAATAGGTTTCCTCTCCTGTGGTTTTGGCAAACTCCTTCTGCTGTTGCGCCATGCCAATGTAATGCAATATATCACTTTGAAAAATCTTTTTTCCCTGTAATACTGGACTAAAATATGTGAGTGATGCAATTACAAATCCTACTATAACAAAAACATGAGGAATTAAGCGTTTGAAAGATTCTGCCATTGGAAGCTATTGTTTTTGCGGAAAGTTACTACTTTTTTTATAAGCTATAACCATGGAACAGGTTAGTCTACCTCCTCGAAGTCTATGTATTCTCCAACATCATCATTGGACGTTTTATGTTTCTCTGGCATTTTGTCTATGACCGTTTCACCTTCCTTTCTTCGGCGCGCTTGTTTTTCATTTGGCTGTTGAAACCCTCCAAATTGCTGACCAAATTTTTTCTCAGCCTTTTTCGCCACAAACCTAAGAAGAATTGGAGCAAATAATCGCGCTAAAATTTTTACTCCAAAATAAATGAGCAACAGTATTAGAACGGTCCTTAATAATCCCATAACGGAAGCCTCGTAAATCATAAATCCTTATTCTCATCAAAAATACAATTCTGGGCGTTTATATTCGGACTTTTAAGCCTAAAAAAAGTATAAAATATCTATATTTGACTTTAAACCTATTATGTATGAACGCCATAAAATCTTACCTTCTAGTAATTTTAATGCTATTTGCATTTAAGGGGCATGCTCAATATACAGAAGTTATTAATTCCAATAGACCTGGAGCTTCAGAGAGCGCCTTCGCCGTTGGGACCAACGTTATGCAATTTGAGGCAGGTGCCTTCACGGTTAAAGAAGAACATACACCCTTGGATTACGAAATTTCTGGTTTTGGAGTTGACTTTGCTGTGAGATATGGCCTGTTCTTCGAACAGTTGGAATTACAATTAAATGGTGCTTATCAAAACGACACGCAGACATTTAACAGCGGTGCTATTCCTTTTGAAAGAGACCGAGCCAATTTTACCAGTTTAACCCTTGGCGCTAAATACCTTGTTTACGATCCCTATAAATCGGCAGAAGAGGCAAAACCAAATTTATATAGTTACCATGCCAATAGAAAGTTTCAATGGAAATCACTCATTCCGGCCGTATCTGTTTATGCAGGCGCAAATTTTGGAACTGCCGACAACCCTTTTATAGCCCCTGATGCAGAAGGCATTAGCCCTAAAATCATGGTCTTAACACAACATAATTTTAATGGAGGTTGGGTCTTTGTAATGAACTTCAGTCAAGATAGAATCGGTACGGAAGATCCCATTTTTCAATATGTGCTTACGTTGACCCATGCCCTAACAAACCAATGGGTCGTTTTTGGCGAAACCCAAGGCATAAACAGCGATTTATATGGCGATAACATTTTTAGGGTTGGAGGGGCTTACTTATGGAATAAGGATTTTCAGCTAGATGCCAATATTGCTTTTAATACAAAAGACACTCCTTCTGTTTTTAATATTGCCTTTGGTGCCTCGTATAGATTAGACTTCCACAAAGACAAAAAAATAGATAATGGTAATTCAATAGAGGATACAGGTGGGCGCAAGTCACGAAGAAAAAAAAGTGCAATGAATAATTAGTAACGATGTTTATCTGTATATGATTACCATTAAAGAAGCGACTACAAAAAAAGAACTTAAGACCTTTGTAAAGTTCCCTTTCAAAATATATAAGGATTCTAAGTATTGGGTACCACCTATAATCAAGCAAGAATTAGAGACCTTTGATAAAGACAAAAACCCCATCTTTAACGATGCCGAGGCCCAATTCTTTTTAGCCTATAAAGGCAATACTGTTGTGGGTCGCATCGCCGCAATCATCAACCATTTAGAAATCAATAACCAGAACATTAGGAAAATGCGTTTTGGTTGGTTTGACTTTATCGATGACATGGAAGTGAGTGAGGCTCTTCTAAAAAAAGTAGAGGATATTGGCAAACAAAAAAATCTGGATTTTGTAGAAGGTCCTGTTGGATTTTCTAATCTAGATAAGGTTGGCGTAATGACCGAAGGGTTTGATACTTTGGGCCTTATGGTGAGCTGGTATAACTATCCTTACTACGTTAAACACTACGAAGCTCATGGTTACACCATTGAAAAAGAATTCTCTGAGAGCAGGTTTGCATTTTCCAACGTTAATCCTGAAACGTTTAAAAAGGCACAGGCCCTTATAAAAAAGAGATATCATTTAAAAGCCTTGAAATTTAGTAGCACGAAAGAGGTTATGCCATACGTTGATGAGATGTTTGATTTGTTTAATAAAACCTATGCGTCTTTATCTTCATTCGTTGAAATTACTGATTTACAAAAAGCCTATTTTAAAAAGAAATTCATAAAATTCGTCGATCCTGAGTATATTAAATTTGTTGTTGACAAAAATGACAGCCTTGTGGCTTTTGCCATAGTAATGCCAAGTTTTGCAGAAGCCTTACAAAAAGCAAATGGTAGACTGTTGCCTTTTGGTTTTACACATATTTTAAGGGCAAAAAAGAACAGTAAAGATGTTATTTTTTATTTAATAGGTGTTCATCCTGAATATCAAAACAAGGGAGTGCATGCCGTTATTTTCAATGAATACTATGACATCTTCAAACAAAGAGGTATAGAGCAATGTTTTAGAACTGCGGAACTCGAAGATAACGAGGCCATTAAAAAAATATGGAAACACTTTAAGCCTGAAGTATACAAAAGACGTAAGACCTACAGAAAAAATCTGGTTTAATAAAAAAGCTGCTCTCTTGGAGCAGCTTTTTTATTTTAATTATTATGAATTGGTTTCATTAATCTTCCATAGAAGCCATGATAGAAGCAGACATTCGTTTATAGGTTCCATTTTGAAGTCTTGTTCTAATAGCATCAAAAGCTTCTAAAGTTTCTTCGACATCTTCTAAAGTATGTGTCGCTGTAGGTATCATTCTTAACAATATGAGACCTTTTGGTATTACTGGATAAACCACAATAGAACAAAAGATACCGTGATTCTCTCTTAAATCTCTTACTAATGCCATGGCCTCTGGAATACTACCTTTTAAATATACAGGCGTCACACAACTCTGCGTCGTTCCAAGGTCAAAGCCACGCGCTCTTAAACCAGATTGTAAAGCATTAACAATTTTCCAAAGGTTCTCTTTTAACTCTGGCATTGTTCTCAGCATTTCTAAACGCTTTAATGCACCTACGGTTAATTGCATTTGCAAGGATTTTGCAAACATCTGGGAACGCAAGTTGTATTTTAAATAATCTATTATTTCTTGATCACCCGCAATAAAAGCTCCTGTGCTAGCCATAGACTTTGCGAAGGTTGCAAAATAAACATCGATCTCATCCTGAACACCTTGCTCCTCACCTGCTCCTGCTCCAGTTTTACCTAAAGTACCAAAGCCATGTGCATCATCAACCAAAAATCTAAAGTTGAACTTCTTTTTTAATTCAACGATTTCTTTCAATCTACCTTGCTCGCCGCGCATACCAAAAACACCTTCTGAAATGACAAGGATGCCTCCTCCAGTTTGCTCGGCCATTTTTGTCGCCCGCTCTAAATTCTTTTCTAAACTTTCTATATCATTGTGCTTGTAGGTAAATCTCTTACCCATGTGCAATCTTACACCATCTATAATACAAGCATGTGAATCTACATCGTAAACAATAATATCATCCTTAGACACCAAGGCATCAATGGTTGACATAATTCCTTGATAGCCAAAATTGAGAAGATAGGCTGCTTCTTTATTTACAAAATCAGCTAATTCGTTTTGTAGCTTCTCGTGCAAATCGGTATGGCCAGACATCATACGAGCACCCATAGGATAAGCAGAACCATATTGAGCTGCAGCCTCAGCATCTACTTTACGGACTTCAGGATGGTTTGCTAATCCTAGATAGTCATTGATGCTCCATGTAATGACTTCCTTACCTTGAAATTTCATCCGGTTGGATATTTGTCCCTCTAGTTTAGGAAAGACAAAATAGCCCTCTGCTTGAGAGGCCCATTTCCCCAATGGTCCCTTGTCCCTGTAAATCTTATCAAATAAATCCTTCATCAATCTTAATGCTATTAACCGTTGCAACCTCTTTCTTATAAGTAGGATTACAAACTAGTGGTTTAAAGTTAATTTCGTTCTGTTAGTG
>CAZGDG010000049.1:19052-23212 GCA_964524415.1 uncultured Flavobacteriaceae bacterium | reverse complement strand
CGTCACCAGGAAAAAGAATGATAGGTAATTCCGTGCAATATTTCAACAATTTGGCAGTTTTTTCAATATTTCCATGTTTTAGAATGCTTCCACCTAGGAAAATGTGGGTGGCAATGGAATCGTTCACCTTCTTCATGAAAGCTTCGATATGGCTTTCATACATTTTATCAGGATCGATTAGCACCGCGAGCTGCTTCTTACCTTCACTGATGCTTTTTAGTATGTTATCGTAAAGTGTCATCATTCTGGGATGATATAAGCACAGGTGAACCCTTCAAACTCCAAAAAAGCGGTATTGTATCTGTATTTTTTGTTTTCATAGTCAATCCAAGCTACGGTTTCACCGTCTTTTAGCATAAAAGGAATGACTAAAAAATGCGACTTAAAAAGCATGCCTGGTGTGGCAAAAAGTTTGTAGAGCGACTCTTTTATGGCCCAAATTACCGTAAGCTCTTTTACATAAGAAGATTTTTCGGGGTCGAGGTAATCTTCTTCATAGCCTATAAATTTTTTGGCAATGCGTGCAATTTTGGGTCGTTGTTTTTCTATATCTATACCAACGGGCTTATCACTTACAATAACACCTGAGAATTCAAAGGAATGTGTAATGGAAATGTATTTACCATCTTTAAGATGCGGTTTGCCCATATCGTCATAGAACAAATCTTGGTCTGTGTAGCCAAATTCGCGTAACAAATGCCTCACACTCAAAAATCCTCTTTGGTGTAATTCACTTTTCATACCTAAGACACGTGCTTTGCTATTGGGTTTCAAATGTAGTGGCTTTAGCAAGTCGTCATAAGATTCCGCAATATGCCAAATTTTAACAGCAGTTTGTGAGTTAATGGTAATGGATTTAAACAGTGCCATTTAGAATTGTAAGTGTTATTGTGTACCTTTGCATCGCTTTTAATATAGGCTCTATTTGTCGGTAGGGCGAATTTAGCCAATTACGTATTAAAGCCAAAGAGGATGTACAGTATTAAAATTGAAAAATAAAAATAATGAGTACAAAAACAACAACTTACGTACCATATAAAGTTAAAGATATAGACTTGGCAGAATGGGGCCGCAAGGAAATTGAACTGGCAGAAGCAGAAATGCCTGGATTAATGAGTTTAAGGGAGGAGTATAAAGACGAACAACCTCTTAAAGGTGCTCGAATTGCTGGTTGCTTGCACATGACTATCCAAACAGCGGTTTTAATTGAGACCTTACAGGCGCTAGGTGCAGAGGTAACTTGGAGTTCTTGTAACATATTCTCTACCCAAGATCAAGCAGCAGCGGCCGTTGCAGCTGCGGGAACAGCTGTTTACGCTTGGAAGAATATGACCGAAGAGGAATTTGATTGGTGTATAGAGCAGACCTTATTTTTTGGTGAGGACAGAAAGCCACTCAATATGATTTTGGATGATGGTGGCGACCTTACAAATATGGTTTTAGATAAATATCCAGAATTGGCTAAAGGTATTAAAGGCTTATCTGAAGAAACCACTACAGGTGTTCACCGCCTGTACGAGCGCGTGAAAAAAGGGACTTTACCCATGCCAGCGATTAACGTCAATGATTCTGTAACCAAATCTAAATTTGACAATAAATATGGTTGTAAAGAGTCTGCAGTAGATGCCATCCGAAGAGCAACTGACGTAATGTTGGCCGGAAAACGCGTCGTTGTTTGTGGTTACGGTGATGTAGGTAAGGGAACGGCAGCATCATTTAAAGGCGCTGGAAGTATTGTAACCGTTACCGAGATTGATCCTATTTGTGCCCTACAAGCCGCTATGGACGGCTACGAAGTGAAGCGCTTGGAAACAGTTGTCGGAAATGCGGATATTGTAATTACATCTACAGGCAATAAAGATATTGTTAGAGCAGAGCACTTTAAGGCTATGAAGGATAAAACCATAGTATGTAATATAGGCCACTTTGACAACGAAATCCAAATGGCTTGGTTAAATGAAAATTATGGACATACCAAAAATACCATAAAGCCACAAGTAGATAAATATACCTTAGATGGAAAAGACATTATTGTCTTAGCTGAAGGACGTTTAGTGAATTTAGGTTGTGCTACTGGTCACCCAAGTTTTGTGATGAGCAACTCGTTCACCAACCAAACCCTAGCCCAGATTGAGCTTTGGAATAATTCGGATAAGTATGAAAATAAGGTTTACATGCTACCAAAACATCTCGATGAAAAGGTAGCCAAGTTACACCTGGAAAAAATTGGTGTGGAATTAACAGAACTTAAAGACTATCAGGCCGATTATATCGGTGTTACCGTTGAAGGGCCATATAAGCCTGAACATTACAGATACTAGTTGTTATGCTGAACTTGATTCAGCATCGCATTGAACCAAACCCTTACAGAAATGTGAGGGTTTTTTGTTTTCAATGGGATATTGTTTAATTTACAGTATATGCTCTATGAAGAAGAAAAAATAAAGGTTCCACGGTTTAATGAGGCGTCTGGGTTTTACACCACGAAAAAACGCTCAAAAATAATGAGTAAAATTCGTGGGAAAAACTCCAAGCCAGAGCTGCTTTTCCGCAAAGCGCTTTGGGCTAAAGGCGTTCGTTATAGGGTAAATACGAAACAATTACCTGGCAGGCCAGATATTAGCATCAAAAAATACAAACTTGCTATTTTTATAGACGGCGCTTACTGGCATGGCTACAATTGGGATGAGCGTAAAACTAAAATTAAGACCAATAGAGCATTTTGGGTTCCAAAAATAGAACGCAATATTCAGCGCGACCAAGAAGTGAATCGCCAACTAGAAGATATGGGATTTACAGTATTCCGGTTTTGGGAACACGAAATTAAAAACAACCTTGACACTTGCATTAATGATGTCATGGTCTATTTACAAACGCAAAGTTTTAACTAACCCTTTTTGGGATTCACCAACTCCATCTCATCAATCAAATGCTTCGCATTTGCATATTTGTCTATAATGAACAGCACATAGCGTAAGTCTACCATGATATTTCTACAGATTTCTGGGTCGTAATACATGTCGCTCATAGTACCTTCCCAAACGCGGTCAAAGTTTAGCCCAACCAAATTGCCTTCGGCATCAATGGCAGGACTTCCAGAATTTCCTCCTGTAGTATGATTGGTTCCTAAGAAGCAAACCGGAAGTTTTCCGTTTTTATCGGCATATTGCCCATAGTCTTTTTTGGCATATAAGGTTCTTAGTTTTTCTGGTACGTCAAACTCATAGTCTCCTGGCACATATTTTTCCATGACACCTTGTAAATAGGTCACGGGCTCATAATATACGGCATCTCTTGGTGTATAACCATTTACCTTACCGTAAGTAACACGTAGGGTGCTGTTGGCATCTGGGAAATAACGCTCTTCGGGCATGACTTCCATTAATGCTTTCATGTATTGCGTTTGAAGCGCATTAATTTCGGTATTGATACGTTGAAACTCTGGTTCTAGTGTGGTGTAAAACTCTATGATTAGCGGCTTAGCATATTGGTAGGCTGGATCGGCATTAATATTTTCAACAACAGTATTGGCGTCTCCTTCAAGTAATTTTAAGGCTTTATCCAAATCAACCAAAGCCGTTGTATCATAAATGGATTCATCCCAATTGGTCGTATATAAAGGCATAACGGCATTAAATACACCACGATCTACTTTAACACTGTAGTTTTTATGAATACCTTTTAATCGGTTTATCATCGTCTCCCTAGCTTCGTTAAACTGATCTTCACCCTGCCTTGCAGCACTTTCAACTTCAATAAGCCTAAAGGCCATTTGCATTAATTCGTTGGTTCGTAGAAAAACTTCAACAAAACTGTTGCGTTTTACATTTACCGCTTCAAATTCCTTGTAGAGTTTTTCAAATTGTGGGAGAAGCTTACCATAAGCATCTTCCTTGTCTTGGTCTTTAAGTGCTTTCGTAAATTCTTCTTCGAAATTTTGCTTTATGGCAATGGCACCACTTTTTTCGATTCCTTGGTTCTCACCTATCCATTTTTTCCAAGCATTGGCAATACGAGCCTGTTTTGAGGCATATTGAATCCTCACTTGGTCATCAGCTTTCATGTAAGCATCGATAACTGTAAGGGCTGCTTCTCTGATGGCAATTCTTGCAGGGTTGACCTTTTGTGTAATTTGTTCTACAGCAACAGCTGGAAGATAC
>CAZGDG010000049.1:5947-19042 GCA_964524415.1 uncultured Flavobacteriaceae bacterium | reverse complement strand
TGATGCTTAGGTTGGTAAGGAACATTAGTTTCTGAATATTCAGCAGGTCTGTTGTTTTTATCAGCATAAATTCTAAACAATGAAAAATCACCTGTGTGTCTAGGCCATACCCAATTATCGGTATCACTTCCAAATTTTCCAATGCTTACTGGAGGTGCGCCAACTAGTCTTACGTCTTCAAAGCGCTCCGTGATAAATAGATAATATTGATTGCCCTTGTAGAATGGTCTAATTTTAAAATCTTGCCATGCTTCCTTTTGAATTGACTTTTCAACCTTATTACGGTTTTTGTCAATTTGAGATTGACGTTCCCTCGGGCTCATAGTGTCCGTGACATTCATGAGCATTTGGTTGGTCACATCTTCAATGCGTACAATAAATTCTACAAAAAGTCCAGGATTGGGAATTTCCTCTTCAAAATTCTGAGCCCAGAACCCGTTTTTGATGTAATCGTTTTCTAAAGACGAATGCGATTGAATCTGGCTATAACCACAATGATGATTGGTTAACAATAGGCCTTTTGGAGAGATAACCTCACTGGTACAACCGCCATTAAAATGTCCAATGGCATCTTTAAGGCTGGAGTTGTTAACATCGTAAATATCCTTAGCTGTAAGTTTGCTGCCTAGGCTTTGCATTTCAGATTCATTCATGCCTTCCAAAAGGGATGGAATCCACATGCCGCCTTGCTGTGCGGTGAGTTGAAAAACAAGGAAAAAACAGAGAAATTTTATGTAGCGCATGTTTATGATTATATGGTTGGCATAAAGATAAAAAAAGGGTTATTATATCCTTATATTTAAGGGTGACAAAAGCACTTAAAATGAATTATAAATCAAAATTACCAAACGTAGGTACGACCATATTCTCAGTGATGAGTGCATTGGCCAATGAGCATAGCGCCATTAATTTATCTCAGGGCTTTCCAAATTATCCCAGCGATAAAACGTTGAATGATTTAGTGTGCGAGGCCATGCAAGGAGGATATAATCAATATGCTCCAATGGCAGGTTATTTAGGTCTTCGTCTGGCTATTTCAAGAAAATATGAGTATCTCTATCAAGCATTTTACCATCCAGAAAAGGAGATTACTGTTACGGCAGGCGCAACACAGGCCATCTATACCATTGTTTCGGCTTTTATAAGACCTGGTGATGAGGTTATTGTTTTTAAACCTGCTTACGACTGTTACGAGCCAGCAGTAGAGGTCAATGGAGGTAAGGTTGTTAGCATACAGTTAACAGCTCCTGATTATCGGGTAGATTGGGAACACGTGGCAGCCAAAATTAATGCCAAGACTAAAATGATTATTATTAACACACCTCACAACCCGAGTGGCACGGTTTGGTCAAAAGCTGATATGCTAAAACTGCAAGACCTTACCAGAAACGCCAATATAATTGTACTGAGTGACGAAGTCTATGAGCATATGATATTTGATGGCGAAAAGCATCAAAGTGTTTGTTTGTTCCCAGACTTAAGGCAACGGTCGTTTATCACAGCTTCATTTGGTAAAACCTTTCATGCCACTGGCTGGAAAGTAGGGTATTGCTGTGCGCCAGAGCAGTTGATGCAAGAATTTAGGAAAGTGCATCAGTTTAATGTGTTTTCAGTTAATCATCCCATGCAGAAGGGAATCGCAGATTACATGCAAGACGCAAGTACTTATGAAGGGTTGAGCGATTTTTTTCAACGAAAGCGAGATTTGTTTTTAAACTTAATAAAGGAATCCCGTTTTAAGTTTGCACCTTCAAAGGGGACCTATTTTCAGGTTTTGGATTTTTCTGAAATCACAAATGAAAGCGATGTAGATTTTGCCAAACGGTTGACCAAAGATTTTAAAATCGCATCAATTCCATTATCTGTATTTAATGAAAGTGGAAAAGATGACAAGGTGCTTAGGTTCTGTTTTGCAAAAACGGATGAAACCCTTATAAATGCAGCAGAAATTTTAAATAGGGTTTAATGTTAAATCTGTTTAAAATACTCGATTTTTTAGTTTTTTTTAGCTAGGTTATTATTGTGATTATTAAAAAAACGGAATATGAAAATTAAGATATTTATATGGGTAATAATTTCTTCTATCACGCTATCTTGTGGTAATTCAAAAACTGTAATTACTGAGAGTGGAAAGGTTTATAAGGTAGATGGCCAAAATATTACATCCAAGGGCAAAAACTTAACCCAAACGCTCCCAGAGGAAAAGCAAGAAAACATCTATGAACTAGTAGATGAAAAGGAAGATAGGCTCAAAAGGATTGAAGAAAAGCGAGCGGCGTTTGAAGAACAAATAGAGGCTCAAGAAGAAATAATTAGCGAGGCAGAGGCCAGAAAAGAAAAGATTGAAGATGAGCTCGATGCCTTCAATGAAAATGTTGAGCGTTTAAATGCCGCTAAGGAGGACTATATTGAATTGAAAAAGGAACTCAACAAAAAGAGAAAGGAATTTGAAAAGTTAAAGAAACAAGGTGAATTGTCACCAAACGACATTAAGGACTGGGAAAAGAAACTTAAAAAGCTAGAAAAGAAGGCTGATAAAGCGTTATCGTCTTACCAGGACAAAAAAATTTAGTTACACAAAATACATACAATTTAAGTATAAGTAATGGCCAATAAACTAACTGTTGCACTTGTTCAGACCCAATTATACTGGGAGCATCCACAAAACAACAAAAAGCACTTTGAACAACATATCGAATCTATTGAAGAGGCCGTAGATGTTATCATTTTACCAGAGATGTTTACCTCTGGTTTTACCATGGAGCCTCAAAAGGTAGCAGAAGCCATGAATGGGGAAACCGTGCAATGGCTAAAAGCGCTTGCACAATCAAAACAAGCTGCAATTACGGGTAGCATAGTTATAAAAGAAGACGATTATTTCTACAACAGACTATTGTTTGTTGAGCCTTCTGGGAACATAAGCTATTATAATAAAAGGCATACGTTCTCATTGGCTGGAGAAGATAAGGTTTACAAGGCAGGCAACGATAAGGTGATTATTACTTACAAAGGCTGGAAATTGTGCCCAATGATTTGCTACGATTTACGCTTTCCTGTTTGGTCTAGAAATGTCGAAGATTATGATGTGCTGTTTTACGTTGCTAATTGGCCAGAACGACGCATTGCAGCATGGGATGCACTCTTAAGGGCTAGAGCCATTGAGAATATGGCCTATTGCATTGGGGTTAACAGGGTAGGTACTGATGGCAATGGGCATCCTTATGTAGGGCACTCTGCAGCTTACGATGTCTTAGGTAATAGCTTAGCCAAACCTATTGAAGGGGAAAGCACAGTTGTAGTGTCCTTAGACAAAAGCCATATAGAGGAGCACAGAACTAAACTTAAATTTTTAAACGATAGAGACCGTTTTAATCTAATAGATTAAACTCAACAATAAGGTCAAAATTTGCCCTGACTTCATCAATTTTTGGAGCGTAACTCACACGCTCAGGTTGCACACCCTTTAAGAAATCACCAGGGTCGTATTTCCTGTTTTCGTTAGTATCAAAAATTACCCTCAATTTGTATTGTTTGGGTACAACATCGGTAAAATCAACTACGGGAGATGAATTGGTGTACTTTTCATACAATACAAGGCCGTTGGTATTACATAGCTGAACGATTAAGGGAAATTTAGCGTTTCTTAGATTTACCCTGATGTTACCATATTCAGATTTCATTTTGGTTCGAAACGAATAAATCAGCGTATCAGAATTAGTTTCATCGTAAAAATCCATGAAGGTATTTGGCAGCATGGTCAATTCATATTTTTGACCTTCCTCTTTTTCTATTTTCAAGGCTATTCTATTTAAGAGCGTATCAACCTCAGTTTTAAAAGAAACTGCTAAGGAATCTTTGTCGATGATAGTTATTTTAGAGCTATCAATGGAGACGATTGGAGTCGTGGTTTCTAACGTGAAATCTTGGTCAAAATTTAAGATGCTAGAATACAGGGCGCTTATCTGAAGTGAATCGCGCTCTAAATTTCTAAACCGATGTTTAAACGTATCAATGGCCGTTTTATGGGAAACAACGAATAGGGTAGTATCTACTTCAAATTCTGGTTTATACCAATAGTAAAGAGTATCCGTTTTAGGATCTTTAGTGATTTTAGAATCAAAACCTTCAGGAGTATCTCCTAAAATTTTAATACGCATATCCTCATAAGACCCTTCATATGGAAATATAATTTTTTTACCATTTTCCTGTTTAGGTTTTATCGCCTTGAAATTTACAACCTCTTTAAATAGCTTAAGTTCATAAACAGAATCGGTAGGTACTGTAACATAGTCTTCGATAAAAGCAATTTTATCTTGTTTTTGGTCAAAAGTATAGTTGTTGGATTGGTCTTTTAAGGCTATTAATTTATAAGTGCCTGCCTTAATGTTATCTACAGAAAATGACGTAAGACTATCTAAGGTGTTTGTAATATATCTTGGTTTTTCTTTAAAAACAATAGAATCGGTGTAAGTGGAGTCTACTTCGTAGAGCATCACGGAAACGAACTTATCTGGTTCTTCCTCTAAAGCATCAACAACATAACCTTTAACGGATAAGGAGTCAATGGCATCTCCAGTGGAGAAAACATATCTAAAATAGGGATATGGGTTTTCTTCATTATTATCTACAATACTTTCACCAAAATTAAAGGCATAAGTGGTATTGGGTTTTAGGGTGTCCTTTATCTTAATAGTGATGGTTTTACTTGCGCCACCAAGCGGATAGATACTGGGCTGATTATCTAACGGCGGAGAGATAATTAGTTGCTTTTGCGCATTTTTGATTTTTACAAATTCGTCAAACTCGATTTCTATCTCGTCACCTGAGAACTGTGTAGAGAAATTTTCTGGACTTACTCGCTTTATTACAGGTGGTTCTTCATCTTTTTCGCCTCCCGATGGCGTCCCTCTGTTGGCGCAACCCAGAACCAAACTGGTTATAAAAAACAATAAAAATAATGTCCTCGAGGGTTTACCTATCATTCTCTTTTTTATTTAGCACAAAGAAACAATTTTAAAAAGAAGAAACGAAAAATTTAATCGGCTATTGCCATGGTGGCTAGACTCAACTTAATATCGTCAATAGTGTGTAAAACTGAGGCACATGCTTCTATCGTTGCGCCAGTAGTTATTAAATCATCAACGATGAGGATGTGCTTACCTTTTAAGGAGGTTGTATCAGAAAGGGAAAATAAAGACGTGTCTTCAGTCCAACGTTTTAGCCTTGTTTTGAAAACCTGCGTTGCAGTAGGTTTTGTTTTAATCAAAACAGAAGTATTGTATTCTACCTCAAGACATCTCGCGATCTCTCTACCAAATAAATCCACTTGATTGTAACCTCGTCGTCTTTGTTTTGTTTTGTACAACGGCACGGGAACTACCACATCTACTGTTTTGTAGTTGTTTAGCGATTTTAATTCTGAACCTAGCCACCTGCCCAAAAAACCAGAGATGTTTTCATGGCCTCTGTACTTTAAATTATGGAGTAATTGTTGAACGGTACTTTTTTTGGAAAAGTGCAATAAAGCTGTGGCATTTTCCAATAGAACACGCCCATAAAGTATTTTTTTAACAGCCTCTGGATCATCAAAATGAAAGTTGGTTACAGGTAATGTGTGTCGGCATTCGGTGCATAATACCTTTTCATTATCTGACAACAGTTTTTGACAAGCCTCACAGACCGTTGGGAAAAACAAGTTCAACAAATTTTTTACCACTTAATCGAATAAAATAAGATCACACTTTTATTAGTCCTAATTTCGCATCAAATTAAGAAATTAATTATGATAGTTAACCCTCAATTATTTAACTACAGATTAATTATAGGTTCTTTATTGGTTGTTATAGCGGTTTTAGGAGTTTACGGTTTTTCAAATTATAAATCCATTCAATCTTATCAAGACTTCCTAAAACAAGAGAAGGTTCTTATAGAAAAAGAACTGGCAGAAATGCTAGAAAGTTATGATGAACTAAGTGAAGATTATGATCTTATCGCTTCTGAGCTCCAAGAAGCTAAATTAGAAACTAAGCTTGCTTTAGATTCCTTAAGATTATTAAAAAGCGACTTATCAATTATCACAAAGTTTAAGGCTCAGCTCGTAGTATTAAAAAACAAGAGCGATATTTTAGTTTCTACAATAGATTCGCTGAATACTGTGAACAAAAATCTACAGAAGGAGAATCAGTCTGCTTATAGTACCATTGCAAAAAATGCATCAACTATTAGTGCCTTAGAAAGCACCAAGGATTCTTTGAGTAGCACCATAGATAAAGCTGCAATTCTCAAGGCATATAATTTAGAGGCAAAATCGTATAAGTTGAGGTCTGGTAAAAAACGTTATACCTCAAGGGCCAAGCGAACTGATGCTATTGATGTTTGTTTAGAGCTGTCAGAGAACCCATTGACTGCTAAAGGAATTAAAGATATTTACATTCAGATAGTGAGCCCGCAAGGTAATGTTGTTGCAGACCAAGGGGAAATAACTTTTGGTGAAAACTCCCTTATTTACAGTAAAAAGGAAGCCGTTAACTACGCTAATGAGACTTTGGAGGTCTGTGCTGAGATTGTCGCAGATGACGATGACCAACCTTTCTCTAAGGGCTATTATTTTATAAATGTTTTCCATGATAACATCATGTTGGGAAGTACAACCCTGGAGCTCAGATAACGACTAAAATATTATTTTTAAAAACCGCTCTTTAATTAGAGCGGTTTTTTATTTTTGTGGCATGGCAAACGATGATAAATTTAAGAAGGTAATCGCTCACGCTAAGGAGTACGGTTACGTTTTTCAAAGTAGCGAAATCTATGATGGTCTAAGCGCGGTATACGATTATGCTCAAAATGGTACGGAGCTTAAAAACAATATTCGTGAGTATTGGTGGAAGGCTATGGTACAAATGCATGATAATATCGTTGGTATTGATGCTGCTATTTTTATGCATCCAACAACATGGAAGGCTTCAGGTCACGTAGATGCCTTTAATGACCCCTTAATTGACAATAAGGATTCAAAAAAGCGTTATAGAGCCGATGTCTTAGTTGAGGATTATTGCGCTAAAATTGAGGCTAAAATCGACAAGGAAATTAAAAAAGCCGCTAAACGTTTTGGTGATGCTTTCAATGAACAAGAGTTTGTTACAACCAACCAAAGGGTTATTGGTTACAAGGAAAAAATCACTGCCATACAAAAAAGACTTGGTAATTCACTGAAGAATGAAGATTTGGCTGATGTGAAAGCCTTGATTGAAGAGCTGGAAATCGCTGACCCAATCACTGGTAGTAGAAACTGGACAGATGTAAAGCAATTTAACTTAATGTTCGGTACTAAACTTGGTGCTTCAGCAGAGCATGCTACCGATTTATATCTCAGACCCGAAACGGCTCAAGGCATATTTGTTAACTTTTTGAATGTTCAAAAGACGGGTCGCATGAAAATTCCATTCGGAATAGCACAAACCGGTAAGGCCTTTAGAAATGAAATCGTTGCGCGCCAATTTATTTTTAGAATGCGCGAATTTGAGCAAATGGAAATGCAGTACTTCATTAAGCCAGGAACCCAAAAACATTGGTTTGATGTTTGGAAGGATTCAAGATTAAAGTGGCATTATTCATTAGGTTTGGGTGAAGAGAATTACCGTTTTCACGATCACGAAAAGTTGGCCCATTATGCCGATGCAGCAACCGACATAGAATTTAATTTTCCTTTTGGTTTCAAAGAATTGGAAGGGATTCATTCCCGAACAGATTTTGATTTAAAACAGCACGAAGAATTCTCTGGGAAAAAGATACAATACTTTGATCCAGAAGATAATACTAGCTATACACCATATGTCATAGAAACATCTATAGGCCTAGATCGTATGTTTTTAGCCGTATTTTCAAATGCCCTGCAGGAAGAGGAGTTAGATAATGGAACTACAAGGACAGTCTTAAGATTACCAGCTGTTTTAGCACCTACCAAAGCAGCGATTTTACCTTTGGTAAAAAAAGATGGGTTGCCAGAAATTGCGCATCAAATCGTAGAGGACTTAAAATGGGATTTTAATGTCGCTTACGATGAGAAGGATGCGGTAGGAAGACGTTACCGAAGACAAGACGCAGCTGGTACGCCATTCTGTATAACCGTAGACCACGATACCTTAGAGGATAACACAGTGACCATACGCCATAGAGATAGTATGGAGCAAAAACGTGTTAAAATTGAGGCGCTTAAGGATATGATAAAAGCTGAGGTAGATATGAAACATTGGCTTAAACGCATGCATGTCTAGCCTCTACCTTTTCTAATCCAACAATTCACTTGCGCCGCTAATAACAATAGATTTACCGTCTAAATCATCAGAATTTAAAATTTCTGCACTAGACTCATTTTGTCTACCTAGATTAACCTTAACTTTTGTATAGGAGTACCCATCGCTATTTGTTTTTGTCGCTGTAAAAACAAAATCACCTTCATCATTACTTATAATTGCAGTTTTAGGCAATCCAGGGGCCAATTCGTCCGATAATAGTATGTCAGCAGAGACATACATTCCAACTATAAACTGATTACTTTCATTATCAACATGGCCATGAACTTTAACGCGTCTTGTGGTCTCGTCTATGGTTGTCCCTACCAAATGGACATCTGCATCAAACACCTCGTCGCTTGCTTCAGGAATTTGAAATTTAATCCTTTGTCCCTTTTTAACTTGCATAATGTCTTTCTCAAAAACGGAAAGTTCTAGGTGTATGTGTTCGGTGTCAACGATCTCCATGATAACATCGTTGGGAGAAACATACGTTCCATTACTTACGTTAACTTTTGTGACATAACCCTCTATGGGTGCATATAAATTAATGGTAGATACAATTGCTCCAGAGCTTACTCGGTCTGGATTAATATTTAGCATTTGAAGTTTTCTCTTGAGACCATTATATCTGGCAAGATTGCTCTTGTAATCACTTTGGGATTTGAGGTAATTCTTTTCGGAGGTAATATTCTCATCAAATAAGGTTTGTTGTCTCTCGTACTCCGATTTTAAATATGTTAATTGTTCGCCCAACTCGAGATAGTTTTGTTGTAATTCTACAAACTCCGGATTCTCTAGGGTTACTAGCAATTGCCCTTTAGAAACTTTATCACCGATTAATAAAGGAGTTTTAACAATGTAGCCGCCCATAAATGTTGAAATAATGGATTTATTTTGAGGCGGAACATCAATCATTCCAGTGACCTTAAGGGTTTCTCCAAAATTAATTTCAGATAGTGTCTCTAATACCAAATCCTCTGCCTTTGTTGAGGCCGATTGCTCTACGGATTCAGCACTATTCTTACTTTCTTGTTGTGTGTCTGTTTTTCCTGTACAGGAAAACAATAGGACACTTAGTATAAAGACGTTTATAAATTTCATTATTATAGAATTATAAAATTGAGTTCAATAATGGTTTGATTGTAATTGTTCAGATTCTCTAAATACTCCAGTTGTATTTGTTTTGCTGTTTCTATACTCTGAATGTATTGGAAGAAGTTTATCTCACCTTCTTTGTAAGTTCTATTGGCTGTTTTCAAAATTTCCCTGGAAAGCGAATCGCCTTGTTGGTTGTAATAGTTAAGCGCTTCTTCATATTGCTGTAGTTTTTGCAATAAGCTATTGTATTTGGCTTTGAGCTTTACTTCATAGTCCAATTGTTCCTCTTCTAGAGATTCTTGGGCTAATTTGGCAGCCTTTATTTTAGCGCGTTGCCCATTGAATAGAAGAGGTATTTTAATCCCAAATTGATAGCCAATAAGGTTTTTGTTTAAACCGCTATTGGTGCCTTGGAAATATTCCGCTGTGAGATCCGGCAGTAGGTTTTGCCGTTCCAATTTGGTCTTGGCTTTTTGTAAATCAACAGCAGACTCCATGTAAACTAAGCCCGAATTATTTGCAAGGTCCAGTTGACGCAATTCCAGTTGTGGGAGAGGGCTGCCACCTGTAGAAAGAGAGATGCTGTCTATTTGAATTAATTTCATGAGCTGCTCCTGGCTAAATCTTACTTGATGCTTGGATTGTATAAATACCGTAGAAATCTGCCGTTGTTTAGATTGAGCGGTTATCATTTCCAAATAATTGGTTTCCCCAAGTTCAAATCGTCTTTCAGCCTTTTTTGCAAAATCACTGTACAAACTGTCTAGAAACTTGTAGGTGTTCGCTTTCATCTCTTCGTAATTGAGCTGATAGTAGGCAGAATACACTTGCCGCTTTAATATTTGGAGGTTAATATTATGTTTAGACGATTGCAATAAAACTCCTTTTTCATTAGTCTTCCGCTCCATGAGGTAGGTCGTTGGAAATTTAAAGTCTTGAGCGACACCAAAAACACCAATAGGCCTATCATTAACAGCAAGGTTGTTTTGATCGTATCCGTAATAAATATTGGTTTTGTCAAAAAGTTGTACACTTTTAGCCGTCATTTGGGCTTCATTAATTTTTAGATTAGAAGCTTTAATAGAAGCATTATTCTGTACCGCTAAATCAATGACCTCTTGAACGGAAAGCACTTTTTCCTGGGCTTGAGCTACCATACCAAACATCACAAAAATTAGTGTTGTCAAAGTCTTTTGCTTCATTTTGGGTTGTTTTAATTGTTGAAACCAGGCATATAGTATTGGTAAAACCACTAAGGTAAGTAGCGTAGCTGTGATAAGGCCACCGATAACAACTGTGGCTAATGGTCGTTGTACTTCTGCACCAGCACTTGTAGAGACGGCCATAGGTAAAAAACCAAGGGCAGCAGCAGATGCGGTTAATAATACAGGTCTTAAACGCTCGGTAGTTCCTTTAATGATCAAGGCCTTAATATCAGTAACCCCTTGTGATTTTATGTCTTTAAAGTGTTCAATTAATACAATGCCATTTAACACAGCGATACCAAACAAAGCAATAAAACCAACTCCCGCAGAAATACTAAATGGCATATCCCTTAGCCAGAGTAGCAGTATGCCACCAACGGCTGCCAATGGTATGGCAGAGTAGACCATCAAAGCTTCTTTTATGGAGCCAAAGGCAAAATAAAGGAAGATGAAAATCAAGAATAGGGCAATAGGTACGGCAACCAATAATCTCGATTTGGCACTTCTCAGGTTTTCAAATTGGCCGCCATAAGAAATGGAGTATCCAGGAGGAAGTTTAAGATTCGTTTCGATAAGTTGTTGCACATCACCCACAACAGATTGTAAGTCACGATTTCTCACATTAATTCCCACAACGATACGCCTCTTGGTATCGTCTCTAGAAATTTTAGCAGGACCTGCAGTATACTCCACTTGGGCCAATTCATTTAATGGGATTTTAATACCAGAAGGAGTATCAACTAACAGATATTTTAGATCATCCAGATTTTGTCTATTATTTTGGTTAAGCCGAAGCACCAAATCAAATCGTTTTTCACCTTCAAAGACACTTCCTACTTTTTCTCCTGCAAACCCCATTGAAACAATTCTATTTAAATCGGAAATATTTAAACCGTACCTGGCGATTTTACTTCTATTGTAAGTGACGCTCATCTGAGGCAGTCCTTCTATTTTTTCCACGACTATGTCTGAAGCACCTTCAACATTTGAAATCAAGGCTTTGATTTCATCAGCTTTAGAGGCTAATATTCCAAGATCTTCACCGAATATTTTGATGGCTACATCAGCTCTTACTCCTGTAATTAATTCGTTAAAGCGCATCTCTATAGGTTGTGTAAATTCTATTTCCATTTCGGGCATAACCTGTAAGGCTTCTTTAAATTTTTCTGCCAATTCATCCTTGCTACTGGCAGAGACCCATTGATCTTTAGGTTTAAGTTTTATAATAACGTCACTTTCTTCCATGGACATAGGGTCTGTAGGTACTTCGGCAGCTCCAATTCTTGTTACCACTTGGTCTACCTCGGGAAATTGTTCTAAGAGAATTTGTTCAATTTTAGTAGTGGTTTCAATGGTTTTGGCAAGAGACATTCCCGTAGGTAAAACAGGTTGGATTACAAAATCGCCCTCATCCAAGGTTGGAACAAATTCACCTCCCATTTTAGTGAAAACAAACCCGCTAACTAAAAGTAAGCTTATGGCAGCCGCAATGACTGTTTTTCTGTGATTTAGTGCCCATTTTATGGTGGGTAGATATAAATTTTCAACACCAGTCATTAACCGTTTGGAAAATTTGAGATTGGCCGATTTAGATGGTTTCAAAACCAATGAAGACACAACAGGAACATAGGTTAAACACAGCAGCATGGCACCTATTAAGGCAAAGCTAAACGTTAATGCCATTGGTCTAAACATTTTTCCTTCAATACCGCTCAAGGATAAAATAGGAATAAAGACTATTAGGATAATAAGTTGACCAAAAATAGCCGAGTTCATCATTTTAGAGGCACTTTTTAATGTAATCGTATCGATTTTACTTTGGACCTCTACCTTAGAGAGACCTTTCAATTCATTTATTTTCCGCATAATTTGAAATGCGATGAACTCGACAATAATTACTGCACCATCGATAATAATACCAAAATCAATAGCGCCTAAACTCATAAGGTTGGCATCAATATTAAAAATGTTCATTAACGATATGGCAAACAATAAGCTTATGGGAATAATAGATGCCACAACTAAACCAGAGCGCCAATTTCCCAAAAGTAGCACAACAACAAAGATGACAATGATAGAACCTAACACAAGGTTTTCCGTGATGGTAAAGGTTGTTTTGTTTATGAGTTCACTTCGCTCTAAAAAACCATTGATAAACACCCCTTCAGGTAGGGATTTTTCAATTGACTCTACACGAGCTTTAACTGATTCAATAACCTCTTTAGAATTTCCATTTTTAAGCATCATGATTTGGCCCAGCACTTTCTCGCCTTCGCCATTACCGGTTATGGCTCCAAAACGTGTGGCACTGCCATAACCAACTTCTGCAATATCTTTAACGTAAATGGGCTGCCCATCATTTTTAACAACAATGGATTTAATATCCTCTATGTTTTCTACCAGTCCTTCTCCTCTTATGAAATAGGCCTGTTCACCTTTCTCAATGTAGCCACCACCTGCAACACTATTGTTCTTTTCCAACGCATCATAAAGTTCTG
>CAZGDG010000049.1:0-5847 GCA_964524415.1 uncultured Flavobacteriaceae bacterium | reverse complement strand
CCAGCAGGGATTTTTTCTCGTGCGGATTCTATCTTTTCGGCGATTAGTTGCCGAGGGAGATAAGTGCCTAAGTCGTCTTCAAAGACAATAGTCACGACAGAAAGCCCAAATTTAGAGACTGAACGAATTTCCTTTACGCCTGGTAAATTAGCCATTTCCAATTCTACAGGATATGTGATAAACTGTTCTACATCTTGTGTGGACAGGTTCCGCGACGTTGTGATGACCTGTACTTGGTTATTGGTGATATCAGGCACGGCACCAATAGAAATAAGCGTAAGGGAATAGAGGCCAAAACCAACGATGGCCGTTGTAAGTAACAGTACAATGAGCTTATGCGCTAAGCTCCATTTAATGAGTTTTTCTAACATAATTCACAGATAAAAGGAATGGTCAACAATTTTTTTAAATGTTGACAAAACAAGTTTAATCGAGAGGGGAATTATGCCAGTTTCGGAGGTTGAAAAACAGATGATTTTTCAAATAGGGAATGCGATTCCGTATAGTAAAAATTAAGTGGAATGGCTTGGGAATCCTTGTGTTGAACTGTAAATGAGAAGGTGTTGATGACGAAGACCCAATTCAGTTGAGAACAGTTCTGCTGACTATGTTTAAAGGGTAAATCCTCATGTTCTTCATGTTCTGCATCTACATGGCTATCTAGGTCGGAATAGTGCTCTGCAATAAACTCAAAAAAGGAATCGCCATAAGTTTCTTGATGAAATTTGGCATGCTCCAACAGTACATTGAGTTTGGAAATATCGTCTACGCTCAAATTCAAACTTTGAAAAAGAATGATTACCGAATATAATATGGCAACAAGTTTTTGCATCAGTTCAAAGTTATAAAAAAAATAATGCGGTAACGTGACAAATGTCACAAACGGCTATACAACAGTATTTTAAAATCATTACAAATAAGGTTTCCTATAAAACCTTATTTTTGGTTTCTTTTAAAGGATTTCATGCAAGAACTCAACGATTTTTTAGCGCTCATTGATAGTTATATTGGGAGCTCGGTTTGGTTTCCTTACGTTTTGTTGGGAACAGGTCTGTTTTTTACAATTTATCTTAAATTTCCTCAAATTCGGTATTTCCGTTTTGCCTTGCGCGTAGTGCGTGGTAAGTATGATAAAGAAGGAAATGAAGGAGATACCAACCATTTTCAAGCTTTAACAACTGCTTTGTCGGGTACAGTGGGTACAGGAAACATTGCTGGCGTAGCGCTTGCAATTCACATTGGTGGGCCTGCTGCAGTATTTTGGATGTTAATGACAGCAGCTGTAGGCATGTGTACCAAATTTGTGGAGGTTACCTTATCCCATAAATATCGTGAAAAGGCAGAAGATGGCTCTATGGCAGGAGGTCCCATGTACTACATGAAGAATAAACTTAACATGAAGTGGCTGGCCGGTATTTTTGCCTTTGCTACAATTCTATCCTCATTCGGTACAGGATCACTACCTCAAATTAATAGTATATCGGCTTCGCTAAACGCTACCTTCGGTTTGGACGAAATGTTGGTAGGTGCTGTCCTGGCTATTTTATTGGGATTGGTTATTCTAGGTGGCATAAAACGCATTGCAGCTGTGACCTCTAGGCTTGTGCCTGGTATGGCCTTGATTTATCTCATAGGTGCCCTTTCGGTTATTATATACAATTATGAAAATATCATACCATCACTAACGTCTATTTTTTCCGATTTACTCTCGGGCTCTGCTGCTACGGGAGGTTTTTTGGGTGCTTCAATAGCTTTTGCATTCAATAAGGGTGTAGGCCGTGGGTTATTTTCCAATGAAGCCGGCCAAGGAAGTGCACCGATTGCCCATGCTGCCGCTAAAGCAAATCAGCCCGTTTCCGAAGGTCTCGTGGCCATCTTAGAGCCTTTCATTGATACGATTTTAATATGTACCCTAACGGCTCTCGTGCTTTTGTCTTCTGGTGTTTGGACCGAAAAGCTGGATAACACCTTTGATTATGTAGACATGGAAATTCTGGCAAATACCTATTCAGATAAAACAGAGCGTGGAAGAGCGGCTCTGGCAAATCATATCAATGGTACCAATCCACTGGAAGTGTTTGACGGTGAGCTTGATGTGATTGATGGTGTTATTCAAAATAAGGTGTCTGTAATTAATGCACGCTCTTTGGCAGAAGATGTTGTAGTAATGCGTGATGCGAAACCAATTAACGGCAGTATAAATATTACTGAAGGGAAACCCAAAGACGTAACCTTGGAGTTTACGGGCCGTTCTTTAGTCCACAGCGCACCGCTTACAGCCGAAGCCTTTACAAGAAGTTATTTTGGACATTACGGGCAATATATCGTTTCCATTGGCCTATTACTGTTTGCATTTAGTACTGCCATTAGCTGGTCTTATTATGGTGGCAGGGCTATGACTTATCTATTGGGTTCAAAATCGGTTAAATACTATCGTATCGTATATGTTATTGCCTTTTTTATAGCTTCATTTGCAGATACAACGGTAATCTGGACGCTTTCGGGAATTACCATTGCATTGATGACATTGCCTAATCTTTTTGGAATACTCATGCTCCGAAAGGATATGAAGTCTACAGTTGCTGATTATTGGGTAAAATTTAAAAAGGATTTTCCTGAAGAGTCTACTCCTGAATAATTATGGAGTTAAATATCAGTTTAAAAATAAGCCTTTAACTGAATGGTCCCAGTATGTATGGTTCTAGATGTTTCTGTTTTTCTTCCGAAATAGTTCAGATTTAAATCCAAAAACTTGGTAAGCTTTTTTTGCGCCAATAGGCTCCATGTAAAATTGCGTCCTGGCTGTAGCCCTTCTAACATCTGGTAGGCGACAGGAGAATTTGAATTACCTTCAAATTCATTTTGGAAATAATTGAATTCACCAGTCAAGGCAATTTTTTGGGCGTTGTTATAAGTGAAAGATAGGCCATAGTTGTTTTGGGTTAAAGTCTCCAAGTTGCCTATGGTATTGGATTTTGAGGTGTATTGGTAGAACACATCAAATTGTGCATTTTCATTAAAGACATAGGATAATTTAGGTTGAAACCGTTCTTCTTCAAGTTCAAAATTTCGGTTGGCAAAATTTTCGCTTAAGCTTTCATCTGTGCCTATGCTTCCCAATATGTTTAGTAACCAGCTCGTAGCAAATTTATGATTGAAATTTAATTGGTGGCTGGTAAGCGTGTTTTCTTGAAAACCAATGGATAATAAGTTCCGGCTAGTATTGGATAAAAAGGTGTAGGACGTTGTATAGCGCTGTTTACCTCTATTGTAAAACAGTACATTTCGTGTGCTCCGATTAAGTGCAAGAAGATTTTGCTCATCGGATTCAAAGGGGTTTAAGTTGAAATTATTACCCTCGCGTCTCACTTTTCTATCTATAAGAAAAGAGGCTTGGTTATAGAAATGCGAAAGGATTTTCTTAGTCTTATTTTTAGACGAGCTCCACTGTTGAAAATTCAGTGTTGCGGTAAGACTTAGCCGGTTTTGATGGGTACGCACAAATATTTGGTTGGGTAGCAAAACTCTGATGTAATTGCCCTCATCTGCAAATTGGGCCAACTCAAACTCATCTAATTCTTGTATGTCGTTCTCATTGTAGTCTATCCAGGTATAAGCGCCTTGGCCTGGTTCTACTTCTACATAAGTGAAATCTTGCTGAGGTAAGGTTCCAGAATTCGTTTCAAAGCTTGTGTTTAGGCTCGCCACATTATTAAATAACCGCTGATTATAATTTAATCTGCAATTTAAGCTCTGCTCACTTGGTGAGGTATTGTCCTCTGCTTTTAGGTCTCTGTAGTTTACGTAAAGTTGAAGATTGGTTGCTCTATTTTGTATTAACCTAGACTTTAAGTAATAGGTATTAGAGCTGTTTACTCTATTTACGCTATTGTTCCTCAAACTGTCGTTAAAACGTTTAATGTAGCCAATTTCCGTAAAAACTTTTGTGCTGTCTCCTATACCAACAAAGGCTTCGTAAGCACTAAATCTTTGGCTTAGTGGTGTTAAGGAATCTGTTGCAATAACTTTTTGCTCATTGTCTTCCATACCAAATTTTACACCAGCCCACTTATTCTTCTTGGCATAAACCACTCGATTGAAAGACCTTAAAAAGGTAGAGCTATTTAAAGTGCCTTGCCCGTTTAAATAACTAGATTTTGAGAAAATATGAAAGTGGCCCAAGCGTAAATTGGCGTTAAGGTTATGACGACTTCCGTTGTAATTGTTGGCAAAGTCTAAATATTCAAAATTGTAATTGGCACTTCCCTTTTTAGAATGTGATAGTTGCAAGCCAGAGGTAAGAAGGAGTTGATTGCCCAGTATAAAATTACCTTGATCATCCCTGTTGTCCTCTAGGTTCCAATCTCTATTAAATTCAGCCCGATACAAACGCTGGATTGTTCTGAAATTCTCTTGAATATAATCCGTATCCACCATCGCAGCTAAATTCCATAAGCTGTCGTTAGCAATAAGCTTCTGATTTATTTTTAGTTTTCCGGCAAAACCATCATTATCGTTATCATCTAAATCGGAAAATAAGTTGAGGTCATTCTTGCTTCCGGCCAATTCAAAATAAATAGTATTGTTTTCGGAAGGTCTATAGCGACCATTAATTACGGCAACCTGCAGGCGTTCCGGCGCAACCAGTTGCACAACAGGTTCATAGTTTCCTTGCGGCACACCGTTTACTGGTGCTATATACTCGTAAATGTTGCTCACCGCATTGTCGTTACTAAGCACGTAATTACCCTGGTTATTGCCTACTAGGGAAAAGCGAACGCTAAACAATTCGTCTTCTGGATTGTTAGAAAACACAAATACTTCTTCACCATTTATAATGTCTCTTCGGTAAAGAATTCTGTTTTCCGAGAAGTCTTCTGGAGAAGCAGAAGGAGCAATCATGGCCTGGCGGTTATCTCCTGCATCCGCCAAAATTTGGGTTTGCTCTTGGGAGAGATTCTGTTGTAGAGGTTGATTTTTGGCATCGCTCTCGGAATACACCGAGATATTTACATCTAACTTTTCAGAATTAAAGCTGCTTCCGCCAAACACGGTAAACCTTGAATAATTGCGCTCGCTAAATTGATAATCTACTGTAATCCGCATTTCTGAGGTAATCGGAAAGGTAGAATTGAAGATGATTTCTCCAGCATTATAATCGATAATGTAGTCCCTATTTTCTCCGCGTTCCAGAGGGACACCATTGACATATACAGTTTCGCTACCAGAGACGATAAGAACAAAGAGTTCGTTATTTGGTCCTCTAAGTTTATAGGGTCCTTGATTCCCTTCCTGAGCTGTAAATTGTGTTGTGGTAAATTGACCACGTACAAGGGCACCAGAGGCAAACACGTTGGTTTTTTCGCTTAGGTTGGCATTGACGTAAAGCCCTTGGACACGTTTAGAGAAATTGGCAAAATAACTAGTGTTGTTTACCAAATCAATGTCGCCAGCCCTAATATTCCAGCTATCGCTAAAAAGTTCAATAAAAACTTGGTCAAATTCATCCAATCGTTGGGAGTAGCCACTTTCCTGTAAGGGGATGTTAGCGTCTTGTATAGAGGCTCTTAACGATACTTTGTCGCTTAGCTTTCCTGAAATCTGTAAGTCTAATTCGCTGTTGAGCACAGAGTTTTGATTGTTGCCAATAGTTACGCCTCTAGAAATACTACCAGAGGTTGTAAGACCATCAAAAGGGGTGAATGTTTTGGTCCTAGTTTCGTTTTCAAGCCTGTACAACTGTTCTCTAAATCCGGCTGATCGGTCTACTATGACCTTGTCATCTAATTGTTTATAAACTTTGGTTAAAAAGTCTGGATAACGCAAATATTCAATTTGAAGACTATC
>CAZGDG010000048.1:0-23496 GCA_964524415.1 uncultured Flavobacteriaceae bacterium | reverse complement strand
GTGGAGCCGGAGAGAATCGAACTCTCGTCCAAACAAGTAACCAAAGGGCTTTCTACACGTTTAGTCTTTTATTTGTTTGTCGTTGTAAAGCTGGCTAAAGACAGCCTACTTTACACTTAGCTTCTTAATCTCGAAAGGACATCGAAGCACTGTCCAATCTTAGTCAATTTTTACGATGCCTCAAAATAGAACGCCATTAACCAAGGCTTTCTGGAGACATTTAGCCTTCCTACCTAGTAGGAACTAGCACAATCTTACTGTAATTCAGATTACGCAGCTAAAGCGTAGTTATTCTCGCCGTTTAAAGTTTGGTCTAGCCTTTTACGTGTATCAAAACCATTACACGACGTGCTTACCATTTAATTAATCTTGCTGTCAAAACCAGTCGGCCCCTTAAATGATAATTAAAAAGGACGGCGAAGTTACAAAAAAAGTTGTGCAACCTCGTAAATCCCATTATTTTCGCGCAACAATTATTCCAAAGTAATTTTGGGTCATCCTGTCAGGTAAAAACCCTAATAATTGTTACAGCACAGAATTATAAAAACACGCTATTAATGACATTTGCCATAATCCAAGAACGTAAAAACCCACCCGATCGCAGAGTCGTCTTTTCCCCTAAAACCTTAGCCAAGGCTAGACAAGAGTATCCTGATGCAGAATTTATAGTAGAAACTTCTAAAATCAGGGTTTTTAAAGATGATAGGTATCGAAAATATGGATTTGAGGTTCTTGATGATGTTTCCAATGCTGATGTTATGATTGGAGTCAAGGAAGTTCCTACAGAAGCCTTGGTGCCAAACAAAGCTTATTTTTTCTTTTCGCATACCATAAAGAAACAGCCTTATAATAGAGACCTTTTACGTGCTATCTTAGAAAAGAATATCACCTTGTACGACCACGAAACCATAGTTGATTCTAATGGTTACCGATTAATTGGTTTTGGCAGATATGCTGGATTGGTAGGAGCTTACAACGGGTTTAGAGCGCTCGGTCTAAGAGATGGATTGTTTAATCTTCCTAAATGTGAAAGTTTGGCGGATTTGCATGCCGTAAAAGCGGAGTTGGATAAAATTACTATTCCAAATATTAAAATTTTATTATCGGGAACAGGAAAGGTGGCCAAAGGTGCTGCCGAAATTTTAAACCATTTAGGAATCAAGGAAGTTAGTGATGCGCTTTATCTCACATCAGAGTTTACCGAGCCTGTATATTGTAGAGTTGATGTCATGGAATATGCCAAGCGCAAGGATGGAAAAGTGGGAGACCGTCTCGAGTTTTACAAAGATCCAACTGGATACGAAAGTAATTTTATGCCTTATGCTAAAGTCTCGGATATGTTTATTGCAGGACACTTCTATGGTAATAATGCGCCTTATTTATTTACCAGGGAAGATGCCAAGCATCACGATTTTAAAATTAATCTTGTCGCTGATATTTCTTGCGATATCGATGGTCCTGTGGCGAGCACAATTAGACCTTCTACAATTGCAGAGCCCTTTTACGGCTACGACCCTAAAACCGAGAAAGAAGTCGCTTTTGATGCCGAAGGTGCTATAACGGTTATGGCTGTAGATAACCTACCATGCGAATTGCCTAAGGACGCTAGTGAAGGTTTTGGGGAAACCTTTTTAAAACATGTGCTACCAGCATTTTTTAACAATGATGCCAAGGGAATTTTAGAACGTGCTAAAGTCACCGAAAATGGTCAGCTGACAGAACGTTTTAAATACCTTCAGGATTTTGTTGACGGAAAGGAATGATAATATCTATATGCAAACAAAAAAAGGAAAGCTGACAATTGCTTTCCTTTTTTATTTTATGGTAAAAGTAAGTTTAAGGCTGAGTTTTCAAAATTTCAATCATGCCATCAATCTTATTTAATAATTTGTCGTTGGAGCCGCTATAGCCAACATCCTTAAAATTCATGCGACCACTTGGTCCAATAATCACTTTGGTAGGGATTCCGGAAATATTATATTTTTTGGCAATTTCATGATTGCTACCATTGGCTTCCTTCGGGTCTATAAGTACATGGAAGTCATACTCATTTTCTGTGATAAAGTCTTGTACTTCAGTTAAGCGGTTTTCACCACTTTCAAAAGTGTCAACAAATAGAAATACAACACTCTCATCATCTTTATATTTGGTAACGGCCTTTTGCATGCCTGGAAAGGACGCAATACAAGGTCCGCACCATGTGGCCCAAAAATCTAGGATTACAGTTTTGCCTTTTAAAGAAGACAATGTAACCTCTTCACCGTCGAGATTTTTAGCAGTAAAATCTGGAGCACGTTCATCCAGCATGGATTTTTTGAGATTATCAAGCTGTTTTTCTTTTGCGGCAGATTCCATTTGTGCCATCACGGAAGCAACATCATCGTTAGGATTTACCTTGGCATAGGCCTCTTTAAAATACTCCTTCAGCTTTGACGTGGCTAAACCGCTAGAAATATAAGTTTTAGAGCGATTAAGTGCTTCTTCATATTGTTCGTCAGCGATTAAATATTGAACCAAACGTTCATTGTTATCTGGAGAATAGCCCTTTCCTACAGCTTTTTGTTGATATGCAATGGCCTCCTTAACCTTTCCTTGCTGAAATAGAATTAGTGCATAGGTGTCGGCATACATGTTATAGCTTCGCTCTAGACTTTGCTCGTATTGTTTAGGGCTGTAAAACTCTGGCTTATTGCTAAGTTCGTTTTGTTCTGTTTCAACTAAACTTAGTGATAGTTTGGACATTTCTTCCGCTTCGTTGAGGTCTTTCCCTTTCTCGGCTCTCGCCCAAGCAATGGAATTGAGTAATCCAGCCTTATCCACAGGATTGGACATCATATCAAAGTACTTTTGGAAAGCTTCATCATTTTTGATATTAAAATTTTCAACCGCTAAGGTTCTCAAAATATAATCAGCATTTGCCGATTGCAGAACTGCCTCTTTATTTTCGGAGAAGAATTTTTCTTTGTCCTCTAATGTTTCCAGCTTAAAAAAGGCCGATACTTTATTTTGAAGCGCTACATCACTATCTGGAAACTTTTCGTTAATAATGGCATTGATGCTATCGTTTTTATCACTGTTTCGAGTTCTGGAGTAAATCGTAGCCAGTTGTTTGTAATCTTCTAAACCTAATGTGGAATTAGAAGTTATTTTCGAAATATAATCTTCTGGTACAGATTGGGCTTTATCTCCGCCAGCCTGCTGTGCCACGTAGATATGCGAGGCCATCCAGTCTTCTTCTAATTCAGGATGCTCATTAAGCGTTGATTCAATATCATTTAGGGCTAAAGTGGCATCACCAGTAGTTAGATCATAAAATGAACCATCATTTGTTAAATAAAATTGATGTGCTGCTTCAGCATCTATTGGACTTTCGCCCTCTGCATCTATAACATTGAATACATAACCCTCGCCTTTGTTGTTGTCAAACGTATTATCAATAGTAAAATAAAAAGCTACGGTGGAGATACTATCGGGCACAGTGATGACAGCCTCGTTATTCTCAAAAGTTACATCGGCAGGATACGCCTTATCATGTACCACTTGATGATAAAACCCACTCTCTAAATCACCCTCGCCATTATAAGTAATTGAAAAGGGTTCGCCCGCAATAACCTTAGTATTGGCAAAAGTAAAATCGCCTAATTGTTTGGGTTCGGGTTGTTTTTTTTCGGACTCACAGGCAAAAGCAAATAAAACCATAATAAAGAGCAGAGCAATTTTTTTCATAAGACGTAGCATTTAGTTATTGCTAAAGATAAGAATCTGTTAGGCTATAAAAAATTAAAAGTACTTAATTTACATAGTTCAGCTTTATAATATTCGCTTGGTAGCCTTTTGGTAAAATCATAGCTATTATAAAACCATCCAGTTTAATATATCTCATAATTTTATAGATACCCAAAGTTATAATATGCCCATAAAGCTTATTTATATCGCTAGTTATGCTCATAAGACTTTAGCTCCCAGCTATTGGCGAATTAAAAATACCTACGGCCAATTCTAACCAAATGAGCAGTATGACCAAAATTCCAACTGCCATAAGAATTCTTCTTAGTGTTGTATTGGGTATTATTCGGTTTGAGATTTCAATTACTAAAGTGGCTAAAACCAACAGAACGGCTGCCATGGCAAAATCTCCAGCTTTCCAATCAATAGCATTTGAAAATTGCATACCAATAAAGGGTAAAGCTAACAGCACTAATATAATGCCTGTATAAATCATTATTTTTTTCGAGGAGGTCGCCATTGATGTTGTGTTTTAAGTCTTTGATAAAAATACGTTGTATTAACCAACTAAATAAAAATAGTTGAATTTTGAGTTGTTCTGTGATTCACTATTTAGAAAAAGCATTAACAATTCCGCGCACTTATCAACAACATGATATTTATCATGTAATCCCTATAGCGCTCTCGTAATTTTGAAATTCGTATGACTTCAACTTAACTAATTTCATAAATGAGCACAGCACAAATAACCAGGACAACTTACACTTATGACGAGGTCTTGGCCTCATGCCTAGACTATTTCGACCACGACGAACTAGCTGCTACCACTTGGATAAACAAGTATTGCCTTAAGGCGAAGAACGGTGGTTACCTCGAGAAAAACCCGGATGACATGCATAAACGTATGGCTGAAGAATTTGGACGTATCGAGGAGAAATACAAGACCAAACAAACTCCTTCCGAAGGCTTATCTAATTATGGTATGCGTAGAGAACATCTGTCTCGTGAAAAGATTTACAATCTTTTTAAGGACTTTAACTACGTCATTCCTCAAGGTAGTGTCATGTACGGTTTGGGTAATAAAGAAGTTATTGCTTCTTTGTCTAATTGTATCGTAGTGCCTAGTGTTATGGACTCTTACGGTGGTGTATGTTACACCGATCAGCAATTGGCACAATTGTTTAAAAGACGCTGTGGTGTTGGCGTTGACTTGTCCGAATTACGTCCAAAGGATGCCAATGTTTCCAATGCGGCAGGGACTACAACAGGTGCTGTTTCATTCATGAATCGCTTTTCTAATACAACACGCGAAGTTGCTCAAAACGGTCGCCGTGGCGCACTAATGCTAACCATGGATGTGAAGCATCCCGATATTGAGGATTTCATTTCCATAAAGCAGGATTTGACCAAAGTAACAGGTGCCAACATTTCTATTCGTTTGTCCGATGAATTTATGAATGCCGTGGTCAACGATACTGAGTTTACTTTACAATGGCCTATTAATAGTGCGAATCCAGAATATTCAAAATCTATTAGAGCCAAGGATTTATGGGACAAGATCATTACTTGTGCCCATAATACTGCAGAGCCTGGACTCATTTTCTGGGATAGACAGCATTGGTATTCCACGTCTTCCGTGTATCCCGAATTCAAGAATAGTTCTACTAACCCATGCTCGGAAATTGCTATGCAAGGAGGTGATAGCTGTAGGTTAATCGCATTAAATCTCTATGGTTTTGTGGATAACCCATTTACCAAAAAGGCAAAATTCAACTTTAAGAAGTTTTATGAAGTGACTTATGAAAGTCAGCGATTGATGGACGATTTGGTAGATTTGGAACTAGAGGCAGTTCAACGGATTTTAGACAAAATAAATAGTGATCCCGAGCCAGAACATATAAAACGCACCGAAAGAGAAACCTGGGAATTACTAAAGGAAACGGGTCGTAAAGGCCGAAGAACAGGCTTAGGGTTTACGGCTTTGGCAGATGCCCTTGCAGCACTTGGTATTAAGTTTGACACGGATGAGGCTCTTAAAGTCGTGGATAAAATTATGCGTACCAAATTGGAAGCAGAATTTGAAAGTAGTATTGATATGGCCATAACACGTGGCCAGTTCGACGTTTTTAATAGGAATATTGAAGATACTTCAGAATTTGTACAAATGCTTAAGGAAGAATTTCCTTCTACTTATGATAGAATGATGGAACATGGCAGAAGAAATATTTCAATTAGTACTGTGGCACCAACAGGTTCCTTGAGTATGTTGGCGCAAGTCTCTTCTGGTATTGAACCTGTTTTTCTCTTGTCTTACATAAGGCGCCGGAAGGTAAATGATGCAGATGATACTGCAAAAGTAGATTTTGTTGACGACCTAGGAGATGCCTTTGAAGAGTTCACCGTATATCATAAGAATTTTAAAACTTGGATGAACACCACAGGAATAAAGGAGGTTGAGAAGAGTCCTTACGCAGGTGCCACTGCTCCTGAAATAGATTGGAAAAAACGTGTGGAGCTGCAAGCGCTGGTGCAGAAATACACGACGCATTCCATTAGTAGTACTATAAACCTAGCATCAGATGTCACTGTAGATATGGTCGGTGATATTTATGTAGAATCTTGGCAAAAAGGTCTTAAGGGAATAACGGTGTATCGAGATGGGTCACGAAGCGGTATTTTAATTTCTTCAAAGGATAAAAATGAAGATGAAAGTGAGAGCAACGATACAGAAACCCTGATTGCTAAACGTCCGGATCGTATAGAGGCTGAAATAGTGCGTTTTCATAATGAATCTGAAAAGTGGTTGGCCGTTATTGGTTTAGTTGAAGGCAGACCATATGAAATCTTTACGGGTAAAATGAAAGATGCCTTTAATCTGCCGCAATGGGTAGAGAAAGGTTGGATTATTAAGAACAGAAGTGAGGATGGAGGCTCGCGCTATGATTTTCAATATATAGATAGTGAAGGCTACAAAACCACTATTGAAGGCCTTTCGCGTTCCTTTAACAAAGAGTTTTGGAATTATGCCAAGCTCATTTCTGGTGTGCTCCGTCATGGTATGCCAATACCGTATGTGGTAGATCTGGTACAGAATTTAAACTTGTACGACGAGCACATCAACACCTGGAAAAATGGTGTTGCGAGAGCTTTAAAACGCTTTATCCCAGAAGGTACTGCAGCTGTAGATAAAAAATGTCCTAATTGTCATGACCCAGAAGGCCTTGTTTTTGAAGAAGGCTGCTTAAAATGCAAAAGTTGCGGACATTCAAAATGTGGCTAGTGATATAACAAAATAATTTGACATTTAAAATAAGCCTAGAGAAACGCATATGCTTTTCTAGGCTTTTTTTCTTTTTATGCTAAGCTCCAAGAAGTATAAAATTTTAGTAATTTTAGTGGAATAATTTAGATGTCATGATAGGTCTTTTAATTACAATAGCTTCTATTTCGGGCGGAATTCTTCTTGGGCTAGCCACTTTAGATAAGTGGGATGGAGACGCCAATTTCTTTAATAAAATAGCAGGTGTGCTATCGCCTTTTCAAACGCTCATTGGCGTGGCACTGCTTATATTGGGACTTATGACATTTAAAGCCAATTTAATTTTTACCTTAATTAGGCTTATGGGTGGTTTATTATTATTAACACATGTCTTTGGAAAAGTACCTGCTTTAGAACCTACCTTGCGCCAGATTTCCGAAAAACTTATGCCATTTAAAGCCATCATAGGCATAGCGCTGTTGGTACTGGGAATTTTGGGGTTATTTTAAAGGCATATGAATCCTGCTGAATCCTATATTTTAAACAGAGATGAGCCCTACAGGTCAATTTTACTGCAACTACAATCCATTATTGAAGCTGTAGCACCGCAAGCCAAACTGAAGTTTAAGTGGCGCATTCCTTTTTATTACCATAACAATATTCCTATTTGTTATTTGAATCAATCCAAGGATTATGTGGATTTGGCATTCTGGCATGGCGATAAGCTCTCGGAATATGGACATCACTTTGTGACGACCAACAGAAAGGCTGTAACCTCTCTTCGCTATAGGAAAGTTGATGATATTGATGATGCTGTTGTAGTCTATGTTATTGAACAACAGTTAAAAATTGATACCAATCCATTTAGGATCGTATTAAGACAGAAGGATTCTAAAAAGAGTTAACCAATTGTCTAATAGCCACAAGATTGGTCATCAAGCCTTCTAAATTATCTAGATGCAGCATGTTAGCGCCATCGCTTTTAGCATTGGCAGGATCATAATGCGTTTCTATGAACAGACCATCGACATTATTTACCACACCTGCTCGTGCAATGGTTTCAATCATATCTGGTCGTCCTCCCGTAACACCTTTGCTTTGGTTTGGCTGTTGAAGGGAATGGGTTACGTCTAAAATTGTAGGTGCGTATTGTTTCATGGTAGGAATGCCTCTAAAATCAACAATCATATCCTGGTAGCCAAACATGGTCCCACGATCGGTTATCCATGCCTTGTCGCTTCCAGCATCCTTAACTTTTTGTACGGCGTGTTTCATGGCTTCTGGGCTCATGAACTGTCCTTTTTTGAGGTTAACATACTTGCCTGTTTTTGCTGCTGCTACAACCAAATCAGTTTGTCTAACTAAAAAGGCTGGGATTTGCAAAACATCAACATATTCTGCTGCTCTGTCTGCATCTGAGGATTCGTGTATATCCGTAACAGTAGGTACGTCAAAGGTTTCAGAAACCTTGCGCAAAATCTTTAAGGCTTTTTCGTCTCCAATCCCTGTAAAACTATCTATTCTGCTTCGGTTGGCTTTTTTAAAGCTTCCTTTAAAAATGTAAGGAATGTTGAGCTTATCCGTGATGTTAACAACACGTTCGGCAATACGTAAAGCCATGTCTTCGCCTTCAATGGCACATGGACCGCAGAGTAAAAAGAAATTATTGGAATTGGTATGTTTTAACTTAGGAACCGTCATCTTAGCGCGTTTTAATTCTGTCGCAAAGATACTATTTTAAAAGACCTTTTTTATACTATTTCGTATAATCCAAAGGGACATTACAAGATTGCCAAGGACAAGCAGTCCGCCATAGAATAGAAAGCGCTTGGCAGAATCGCTCCAGTCTATAATATTCAATAAATCCGATAGATAGGCCAAAACTAGATAGGAAGACAAACAAACGAAGACAATGCCCAAGGAAAAATTCAACCTTCTGTTGGGTTTAATTAACTGCCACACAAACGGGATGCCTAAAAGCAAGATGATATAGGCCGAAATTCCTTCGGTCTTATTAACTGAAGTAAACCAATAGCCTATTACTGAAATAAAATAGAGATAGGGAATAAATTTGGTGTATCTACTAATGGCGTTCATCTGTGACATATTTGGTTTTCAGATGTAAATGGCCCAATTAGCGGTTGATTATTTTATTGGTAGGCATTTACTATTAATCATTCTTTCAAACGAAATATACGATGACTAATTGTTTGATAATTAAAATATAACAAATAATTAACGCTATCAGGATTTAATACCGTACCTTTGCGCGCTTATAAATTTGCGCTTGTATGACCAAGATTAAAAACATTGCTATTATTGCCCACGTTGACCATGGTAAGACCACTTTGGTAGACAAAATTATGTACCATTGTCAGTTGTTTAGGGACAATGAAAATACAGGAGATCTTATCCTTGATAATAACGACTTGGAACGAGAAAGAGGTATTACCATTACCTCCAAGAATGTTTCGGTAATTTACAAGGATACCAAAATCAATATTATTGATACACCTGGTCACGCCGATTTTGGTGGAGAGGTAGAGCGTGTACTCAATATGGCAGATGGTGTTTTGCTTTTGGTCGATGCGTTTGAAGGCCCAATGCCACAAACCCGCTTTGTGTTACAAAAGGCTATTGACTTAGGCTTAAAACCCTGCGTGGTTATCAATAAGGTAGATAAAGAGAATTGCACGCCAGATGAGGTGCACGAAAAGGTGTTTGACCTCATGTTTGAACTTGGAGCAGAGGAGTGGCAATTGGATTTCCCTACGGTTTACGGCTCAGCCAAACAAAATTGGATGAGTGAGGATTGGCAACAACCAACCGATTCTATTGAACCATTACTTGATATGGTGATTGAGCACATCCCAGAACCAAAAATTGAAGAGGGCAATACACAAATGTTAATCACGTCTTTGGACTTTTCTTCATTTACAGGACGTATTGCCATTGGTAGATTAACGAGAGGAACCTTAAAAACAGGTCAGCCCATTTCCTTAGTTAAAAGAGATGGGAGTATAGTTAAAAACAAAATAAAGGAGCTGCATACTTTTGAAGGTTTAGGCCGAAAAAAAATTGATGAAGTCCAAACCGGTGATATCTGCGCTATCGTAGGTCTAGAAGGCTTTGAAATTGGTGATACCGTAGCCGATTTTGAAAATCCAACAGGATTGAAAACCATTGCCATAGATGAGCCAACAATGAGTATGTTGTTCACTATTAATGACTCTCCTTTTTTTGGTAAGGATGGCAAATATGTTACTTCTCGTCATATCAAGGAACGTCTAACAAAAGAATTGGAAAAGAATTTGGCGCTTCGTGTTGAGGAAACCGATTCTGCCGATAAATTCATGGTCTTTGGCCGTGGTGTTTTGCATTTATCTGTTTTGATTGAAACGATGCGACGCGAAGGGTATGAGCTTCAAATTGGGCAGCCTCAAGTGATAATAAAAGAGATTGATGGTGTTCAATGCGAGCCCTTTGAGGAAATGACCATTGACCTGCCAGAGTCTGTTTCTGGTAAAGCAATTGAAATGGTAACTATGCGAAAAGGCGAAATGCTTAGTATGGAAGCTAAAGGTGACCGTATGGTTTGCGAATTTATTGTGCCATCGAGAGGCATTATTGGCTTGCGAAATCAATTGTTAACGGCAACCGCTGGAGAAGCTATTATGGCGCATCGTTTTAAGGAATATCGTCCTTTAAAAGGTGGCATTCCAGAACGGCAAAATGGCTCATTGGTGTCTATGGAAAACGGAACTGCAATACCTTATTCCATTGATAAATTACAGGAGCGCGGAAAGTTTTTCATTGATCCAGGAGAAGAGATTTATGAAGGTCAGGTCATAGGTGAAAATTCCCGTGGCGACGATATGGTGGTTAATGTAACCAAAACAAAAAAGCTGAGTAATGTACGTTCTGCTGGAGCAGATGATAAGGCCAAAATTGTACCAGCGATTAAATTTTCATTGGAAGAAGCGCTTGAGTATATTCAAAAAGATGAATATGTTGAGGTCACTCCAAATCATTTGAGACTGCGTAAGATATTGCTGAAAGAGGTAGACAGAAAGCGGGCTAAGACCATTTAGTCTAAGACACTTGTAAAAACTAAAGATGAAGTTTCTTGATAGGTTTTTGCGCGACTGGAGAATAAAAAAGTGCTTGCCTTATATTACTAATGGTTCTAGAGTCCTTGATATAGGTTGTTTTGATGAGACGTTGCTGGAGAAACTAACAGCAAAAAATATCAAAAACAGTATAGGAATAGACCCCTTGTTAGATTCTGTTAGTGAAAAGGAGAGTTATTCTTTAATTCCAGGGCAATTCCCTTCGGCAATACCAGAAGGAATGGTTTTTGACTGCATCACTATGCTCGCTGTATTAGAGCATATGCCCAAAAATGTTCAAGAGACTTTAAGTGACCGTTGCCACCAATTACTCGCAGATAAAGGACGCGTTATCATTACGGTTCCTTCACCTAAAGTGGATGATATTTTGACTTTTCTAAAAAAGCTAAACCTCATTGAAGGTATGTCTTTAGAAGAACATTATGGTTTTAAAACTGAAGACGTTCCGCATTTATTTAAATCTGATAAATTTAGATTGTTAAGGCACCAGAAATTTCAATTAGGGCTCAATAATCTTTATGTTTTTGAAAAAAAGTAGCCTTATTTCTTTAATCCTAGGATACTAAAGAAGAAGCTAAATAGTACAGCTTGAACACCTAGTTGTAATAGCGTAATTGCAGGTATAATCAATCGCATTGTACTTCTCGTGTTGAGTTCTCCAAAACCTGCTGTTCGCCAAGATGCTATACCTTCTAGGCTGAGGTAAAATCCAACTAATATCATTAGAGCCCCAAGAATAAGACCTTTTTCAAGATTTATATAGTCAAACACATTATTATAGCGTTTAGATTTTGGAAGAAGTTCATTCTCAACAGCATAAATTTTGGTGAGTCCATAGAATATTATGAATTGAATACCTACAAGCAATAGTGTCACAGCATATAAAAGTGTATGGATATCTAGGGTTACACCTCCAAAATTTAAGGGGTTGATTACTAATAAAACAGAACCTATTAAACCTAGAAAGGTCATAAAAAGCCCAGGATAAAAGAACAACCAATTTGGTGCGTAGAGTAGTAGAAACCTCAAGTGCCTCCAACCGTCGCTCCAAGTTTTTAGGTGTGGTTTTCTGGAGCGGCCATCTTTGTACAATTTTATGGGAACTTCAGTTATTGCTAATTGGTTGAGCTTGGCTTTAACCACCATTTCGGAGGCAAATTCCATTCCCGTGGTTTTAAGGTTCATAGTTTTATAAGCATTTTTTGAAAATCCCCTTAAACCACAATGAAAATCACCAATCTTTATTTTAAAGAATAATTTTCCCAAAAAAGACAGTACTGGGTTTCCCAGATACTTGTGCAGAAAAGGCATGGCATTTTTTTCAATACCGCCTTTAAATCGGTTGCCCATAACCAGGTCATTGCCATTGCGTAATTCAACCAATATGGGCATTAGTTTACTAAAGTCATAGCTGTCATCTGCATCTCCCATGATAATGTATTTGCCATTAGCAGCTTCAATGCCAGCTCGCAGGGCGTTGCCATACCCTTTTTTCTTAACATTAATTAATTTAACATGGTTTTGTGTTGCGATGTCAAGAGAGCCGTCCGTACTTCCGTTGTCTGCAATGATTACTTCCCCTTTAACAGTATTGTCTTCAAGAAAACGTTTGGCTTTAGAGATGCAAACACCTAGCGTCTCGGCTTCGTTTAAACACGGCATTACTACAGAAAGCTCAATTTCGTTTTCCAACATTTAAAAGTTTAAGTGTACTAAGAAACAACAAAAATAGCAATGCGTAATTATAAAACAGATAGCGCATTATGGAGTGGCTTGCAAATGCTATCAACACTGAATTGGATAAGATTAGTGACGATAGCATTAAAGGTACTACATAGTTTCGTTTTGATTTATAAAATTGCTTAACTAGGCTTATCGCAAAAATTAATAGGAGCATAACAAAAATCAGAGATGAAAATAATCCATAACTGACGTTATAAAAAAACAAGACCAGCCATTCTGAAAGATTATATGGAATAAGCGTTTTGGTAAATTGTTTTGCTGCAGCTTCGGCGGCAAAGTATGGAAAGGAAGATTGTTGTTTTTCGCTTAGTCCTTTTGGTAAGTTTTCAAAATAATAATCCAACGCCTCTTTATGCACAGTTTGATTGCAAATTTTAGGAAGGTTGTTGTGAAAGAACATGTATTGTTCGTTATATGATTGCTTAGGATTGGCCAAAAGACCTTTCGCTTCTAGGGAATCAAAACTTCTTTCCAATATACTTTTGTAATCTGTGTTAGCAAAAAGTTTGGCATCTGCCTTAGTTGATAAATAAATGGGAGCTGTAGATGCACTAACAAAGGCAAGAGGTGTTGGTTTAAAAAAACCATCCTTCAGTTTATGGTAGCCCCTTTCAATCACACTTGCCAAGGCTATTGACCCTATGAAAACTAAAATGATTAACACTTGTTTTCTGTTGAACACTTGTTTTTTGTGAATAATGACATACAGTAGGGCAAATACCAATGGCGTGTAGAAAAACTGACCTCTCATAAATACAAGCCCTAAAAAGCTAAGGGCAAAAAGTATTAAGTTCTTTTTGTTTCCAGTGATAACAATGTCTAGCCCAGTTGCAATAAAGAAGAGAAAAAATCCATAGCCAAGACCTTCTGAGGCGATATTATTGGCAACCCTGAGAGGTGGGAAAAACGGAAATAACAAAATTAATAGAAGGATAATTTTTGATACTAATTTGAGCGGAATGAGTTCAGTTAGTTTCTTAATAAAAAAGGCAATACCTATAAAACTAAAAATAACCTGAGTTGCAATGACGGCTTCGTTGAAGAAGTTGCCAAAAATGACTTTATAGGCTTTCAGAAATATAACATAGCCCAATTGCCTGTATGGCATAGCCTTTAAATAACTGTAGGTGTCGGGCGAATAAATGGGCTCATTTAAAATACAGTAAAGAAATACACCTAAAAAACAGAAAGAGAGGATTGGTACTTCAACCTTTGAGGTGTTAGAACGGAATTTCAAAATAAAAATTTGATATTAATTCATGTAAAGTTAAAAAACTAACGAGTAAATATTTATATCTATATTCACCATTATTTAAAACTCTCTAAACGTGCCTAACTTCAGGTATTTCTTCATAATCATTACCCTTTTAATTGTTCAGCTTTTACTGGCTTTTCAGGGTATTGATGTGTGTGATGATGGTTTTGTGTTAACCTTTTATCAGCAAATCTTCAATGACCCATCCAGTGTCGAGTATAACTTTTTGTATTGGTTTGCTGGTATTGTTGGTGGTCTTTGGTATCAATTATTTGAAGATGGTGGTATTCTTTGGTTCAGAATTTTGGCAATTATAGTTAATACGACAACATTGTTAGTCACCTATAATCTATTGAAATCATTCATTAAGCGCGATTATCTAATACTGGGCTTAATAATGGTCTTATTTGTCAATGACTATGGGTTTCTTTCATTTTATCACAATCAGTTAACAGCATTGTTAAACGTTCTTCTAATCGCAACACTCTACAAGGCCTTAAAAAACAATAACTCAGTACTATTTGCATTGGTAGGTTTCATTTTGAGTTTTACTGTTTTTACAAGAATGCCCAACCTTATCCTTTATGCCTTAGTTTTAGGTATTCCATTTTGGAATTATCTCACTGATAAATCTTTAGTGCACTCCATAAAGCCAATTGGCTTACTAGTAGCAGGGTCTGTTGTTGGTTATGTTGTAATTTTCCTGTCCTTGTTAAATCTCGGTCATTTGGACATTATGAAAAGCGCCTTTGTAACCGTTATAGATTTGGGCGGAACAGAAGAAAGCTCACATAATTTTAGAGATCTAATTATAGTGCAATTTTATAATTACTTGGCCATTTTTATTGAGCTATTAAAACTAGGCGTTTTCATTGTAGCCATCGCAATAGCGGCAAAATATCTAAGGCATAAAGTCATTTTTAAATGGCTTACTCTTGGTCTCACTTTTCTTTTCTTTATTTATTGGTTTAACACGGCCAATATATACCCTGTTTATGCTTTGTGTCTTATAGGTAGCTTGGTATTGTCTTTTCGAAAGTCTATAAATGTTGAATTACGACTCATTAGCTTTTTATCCCTTATTAGTCTGTTAACTATTTCCGTAGGTTCGGCAGGCGGCATAAACAATAGTGGTTTCATGGCAATATGGATTGGGCTGCCTCTATTTATTCATTTAGTCGGGACTGAGTCTTTGTTCCGAAATCAAATCAAAGTAATTGTTGTTAAATCACTAATCTGGGTGTTTTTTATGTCGTTTTCTTGCGTAAAAGTCTATCAATTAATGCATCAGGCTTATTTTGACCCTGGTCTTAGAACAGATAAAATATATGCTATAAACAGTGACAAGGCTAAATTTATCTACACAACAGAGCGTCGCGCAAAAATTATAAATGACTTATTAATGCAGCTTGAAAACTATATTGAGCCTAATGACTATTTGCTGGCCTATGACAAAATTCCAATGATTCATTTCTTGACTGAAACAAGACCTTATATGTATAATCCATGGGTGTGGATATACGATTATAATTCTTTTGAAAAGAAATTGCATAAAGCTGAGGGTGAAATCAAAGATTTACCTATTGTAGTACAGCAAAAATTTGAAACCATTTATGAATTTTCTGAGCCACAACCAGTCTACATGGCAACTGATAAGACAAATACTGATTTCCATAGTAATGAGCGCAACGCATCTATGAAAGACTTTTTAGAAAGAAACAACTATACTGTTGTATGGAGTAATGACTATTTTAATATCTACAAGTCCGAAAATTAGCGAGTAAATGCTACGATTTAAATTATATTAGTAGCCCGCTTAAATAGTTTTTATGATAAGTAATGAAATTTCTGTAATCATTCCGGTTTATAATGAGGTTGAGAATATAGAGCATCTATTTAATAGGCTAGTTCCCGTGGTAGAATCGATTTCAGACAACTACGAAATCATTTTTGTCAATGACGGAAGCACAGATAGCTCCTTGGATAAAATTATTTCTTGTGCAGAGAAAAATCCAAAGGTATTTTACATCAACCTAAGCAGGAATTTCGGGCATCAAATAGCTTTATCGGCAGGTTTGAATCACAGTAATGCGCAATGCGCTGTGATATTGGATTCCGATTTACAAGATCCGCCAGAATTAATTCCTGAGCTTTATTCAAAATTTAAAGAAGGAAATGATGTAGTTTATGCCAAAAGACACAAAAGAAAAGGGGAATCTTTTATAAAGATTATTACAGCAAAATTGTATTACAGGTTACTAAGACAATTAGTCTCTTTTGATATTCCCTTGGATGCAGGCGATTTTAGATTGCTTTCTAGGAGAGTCGTTCTCGAAATAAATAAAATGCCGGAAAGGAACAAATTCCTTCGCGGTCAAATAGCTTGGTTAGGTTTTAAGCAAACGCACGTTTTGTACGAACGTGAGTCAAGAAAAGGCGGTAAAAGCAGCTATTCTTACGCAAAAATGTTTCGTCTGGCCTTTGATGGCATTACGGGATTCTCGGATAAGCCCTTACTTCTTGTAAGCCGTTTGGGATTTTTAATTTCCTTTTTTTCGTTTTTGATTATACTATACGCCATTTTTTCCCATTTTATATTGAAGGAAACAATTACAGGATGGACCTCGTTAATAATCAGTGCAGCCTTTATTGGAGGAATTCAACTTTTGTCCATAGGTGTTATAGGACAGTATATTAGTAGGATTAATACCAATGTTAAAAATAGGCCGCTTTACATTGTGCAGTCCAGTAATATTAAGAATCAGAAGAAAAAGGACGTTTCTGTTGATGGTTCAGACAGCTAATATTTAAATTTGAAAAACTAGAATTATTTACCAGGTAAGTACATATCATCCAACTCATAAGGAAAATTGGAACGAACTCGTAGCACAAAGTAATTGTGATACCTTTTTGTTTTCTCGAGATTTTTTGGAATACCATAAGGATAGATTCCAAGATTATTCCTTAATGGTATACCAAAAGTCTAAACTTGTTGCGCTATTGCCAGCGAATAGGGAAAGTGATAAATTATACTCACACCAAGGGCTGACGTATGGTGGTCTTATTTACAAAACGTTTTTAAAGTCTTCCGATGCAATTTTAATATGGAAAGCTATTCTTAAATTTTTAAATGAAAACAATATTACATGCCTTTACATTAAGGAATTTCCCTATGTCTATCTAAAAAATATGACGAACAATCCAATGCCTTATATTCTATTCAAGCTTAAGGCCCAAAATATAAGGATGGATATGCACTCTGTTGTAGATATAAAACAATACAAACTTTCAAATAGCAGAAAAGAAGGCCTTAAACGCGGTGAAAAAACTGGGCTCAAAGTTAAAGAGTCAGACTCCTTTGATTCGTTTTGGAGTTCCATTTTAATTCCAAATCTACGTGAAAAGCATGGAGTTAAACCAGTACACACGTTGGATGAAATAAACTTGCTTAAGTCCAAATTTCCCAAGCATATAAGGCAATTTAATGTGTTTGATGGAGATGATATTATTGCTGGGACAACAATTTTTGAAATGGACAATATTGTGCATTGTCAATACATTTCTGGCATTGGCAACACCAATGCTTCGGGCAGTCTAGATTTTTTACATGTGAACCTTATTACAAAGAAGTTTCAAAATAAAAGATTCTTTAGTTTTGGGACCTCTAACATTAACGAAGGGCAGAATGTGAATGCTGGACTACAATTTTGGAAGGAAGGATTTGGGGCTCGGTCTATAACACAAGGGTTTTACGAAATTTCAACTGAAAATTACAAGCTCCTAGATGATGTAATGCTATGATACAGTTTTTAGATGTACATAAAATCAACCAAAGGTTTGAAAACGAGTTTCAACAGGCATTAAAGAACTCCCTAAATTCTAGCAACTACATTCTAGGATCTAATGTCTCTTCTTTTGAGTCTGAATTTGCGGCCTATTGCGGTTCTAAGTATTGCGTAGGTGTTGCTAATGGTCTCGATGCATTAACCCTTATTCTTAAAGGGTATATCCATCTTGGGAAGTTGGCAGAAGGCGATAAGGTGATAGTGCCAGCAAACACCTTTGTGGCAACGATTTTGTCTGTGATGCATGCTGGTCTAGAACCTGTTTTTGTAGAACCTAATGTTAAGACCTTTAATCTTGACTATGATAATGTTAAGAAGACTTTTGGTGATGAGATAAAGGCCATAATCATGGTTCATCTTTACGGCCAATTGGCAGATGTAGAGGCGCTAAAGCGATTTAGTAAGAGTAATAATCTTTTACTCATTGCCGATGCGGCCCAGGCTCATGGCGCAAAACACAACCAAACTAGAGCAGGTAGTTTTGCAGACGCTGCAGCATTTAGTTTTTATCCCAGTAAAAATCTCGGAGCTTTAGGCGATGGTGGAGCAATTACGACAAGCGATGTCAAGTTATACAAGACCATACGGCTATTGAGAAACTACGGAAGTAGGGAAAAATATAAAAATGAGGTTATTGGTTACAACAGCCGTTTAGATGACATTCAAGCGGCTTTCTTGAGAATTAAACTTAAAGAACTTGATAAGGATAACGAAGAACGCAGAACCATTGCCAAAAGATATCTAAGTGAAGTTCATAATTCAAAAATTGAAATGCCATTTTACGATGGTTCAGAAAACCACGTATTTTATGCCTTTGTTATAAAAGTTGAAGATAGAACAGGATTTATGGATTTTCTTGAAACCAAAGGCGTCAGTACCCTTATTCATTATCCAATCCCACCACATAAACAAAAGGCATTACAACGGTTTTTCCATCTCAACTTGCCTATCACTGAAGAAATTCATAAAAGCGTTGTAAGTTTGCCAATAAGCCCTGTTATGACCTTAGATGACGTTGATACGGTAATAGCTGTTTTAAATGCCTACTAATTGAAGAAATTTATTCACTACATAAATAATGAAGTTTTAGTTAAAGCAGCCAGTCTTAACACCGCAAATATTAGTGTTAAGATTATAGCAGGTATTCTTATTTCTAAGTTCATTGCCATTTTTATAGGGCCAGAAGGCATGGCTCTTATTGGGAACCTCCGTAATTTTTTAAGTGCTTTACAGTCCATGGCCATTGCCGGCCTTTACAACGGTTTGGTGAAATTTATTGGACGATGCAAAAATGATGCCTTGGCATTAAGTAAAACCTTATCTACAAGTTTTTACTTTGGGTTTTTCGCATCCATGACTCTGGCCTTTTTGTGTTATTACAACGCAGAGGCCATAAACAACTTCATCTTTGCTGAAAATTACAACTACATCTATGTCATTGAGACGATGGCGATAGTTTTGCCCTTCTACGCGCTCAATATGTTTGCGTTTTCTATAATGAATGGATTTTCCAAGTTTAAAATCCTACTCATCATTAACATTATTGGTCAGGTTTTAGGTCTGCTGGTAACTCTACTGTTAATTTGGCAAGAACATATAGATGGTGCATTGATTGCGGTTGTAATTTCACCTGCCCTAAACTTGCTCATTACACTTGTGGGCATTCTTTACCGAAAGAATTTAATGTCCTCCATAAAGATTACATTGATTGATTTTTCGGTCGTAAAAAAATTAAGTCCTTATATGATGATGGCCGTTGTGTCATCCATAGCTATACCTATTGTCCTTATTCTTATAAGAAACTATATTATAGATGAAATAGGAATGAAGGAAGCAGGCTATTGGCAGGCGATGAACCGGGTTTCTGATTATTATCTAATGTTTATCAATTCTTTAATTACGCTCTATATTCTGCCGCGTTTCTCTGAAATCAATACCAAAACTGAATTCCGAAATGAGGTCTTCAGTTTCTACAAGACCGTGATGCCCTTCTTTGCTATTATTTTAATTATCATCTTTCTGAGCAGATCTATATTGGTTAGTTTGTTGTTCTCAGAAGATTTCAAACCGGTGGAGGAGCTATTTGGCTATCAAATCTTAGGGGATTTTATGCGTGTTTTGTCCATGGTAATTGCCTATCAATTTTTGGCAAAAAAGATGTTCGCCCACTTCATAGTTATAGAAATATTTCTTTTTGTAATCATATACGTGTCTAGTATTTATTTTATTGATGTTTTTGGACTAAAAGGAGCTGTAATGGGTCACTGCTTGAGCTATTTTATGCATTTTGCCATAATATTATTGATATTTGGTAGTTCTTTATTCGGAGTTATCTCTAATGAGAATATCGATGAGTTTTAACAACTAGCGCGTGAAACTTCCTAAATTTTTAAGCGGAAATCTAGTACTAAAAATTACCTCTATTAACGCGGTAGTTATCACTGTGAGGTTAATAATTTCCGTTTTTATTCAGCGTCTGCTATCTGTAATGGTCGGTGAGGCTGGTATCGCGGCTATAGGCCAAGTCCGAAACTTAATAGGTATGCTAACCAGCACCTCAACCTTAGGCATTTTTAGTGGTATTGTTAAATACGTTGCAGAATTTAAGGAAGATAAAAAGGAGCTCACCAAAGTATTCTCTACCGCTACTGTTTTTCTTTTAATAGGGTCATTGGTATCTGGCTTTGTATTGTATTTAGGAGCTAATTTATTTTCAACTTACTTTTTCGGTGCAGAGGCTTTTGCTTACATATTTAAACTTTTGGCGGTAATAGTTCCCTTTATTGCTATCAATAGAACCATTAATGCGGTGGTTAACGGGCTTACTGAATATAAAAAGTATGCTAAAATTGAATTAATCAGTTATTTGTTGGCTTCCGCAGCACTGCTAATAGGATTATTTTATTTTGGATTGGACGGTGTCATAGTTGCTATTGCACTGGCACCAGTACTTCAATTACTTGTTGTTCTTCTGGTTTTTTATAAACGCTTATCGGTATATGTCCTATGGTCAAAATTGCGTCCAAGTTGGATATATAGAAATAAATTATTGGCGTTTACCCTAATGTCTTTTGTTTCCACGTTTCTTCTAAACTATATTGAGCTGGATGTAAGAACACTCATCACGGCAGAACTTAATATCAATGAAGCTGGTTACTGGACAGCTGTAAACTTTATCTCTAAAAATTACATGGTATTTGCCTCAGGGCTTTTTACGCTTTATGTTCTCCCTAGGTTTTCTAGAATAGACAATAGCCATGACTTCAATAAAGAGCTTTTTCAAATCTATAAAACAATAGTGCCAATATTTGGTCTTGGAATGGTCATTGTTTACTTCGGAAGGAACATCATTATTAATTTTGTTTATCCTGATTTTCTTGGAATGGAACCCCTTTTTAAGTGGCAATTATTAGGGGATTTTGTGCGGCTCTGCGCACTTGTTTTAGCGCATCAATTCATTGCTAAGCGTTTAGTGAAGAGTTTTATAATTACAGAGTTTATTTCTTTAGGGCTGTTTTACTTCCTCTCAAAGTTGTTTATAGGATATTTTGGTACAGAAGGAGTTACATTGGCTCATTTTGTGAGGTACGTCCTCTACTTTGCGATTGTTTTAATCTTTATAAAGTTTTACTATAAGAATAAGTAAGATAGGTACAATAGGCTAGTCTATATTTTTGATTCCCATAGCTCTAGATAATGCTTGGCACTGGTAACGTAGTGGTGATGCTCCTCTATAAATCGCCTTGCTTTAGTGGAAATTTCACTAATACGTTCTGGATTTTCTATGAGCCAAGAGAGCTTGGCTATTATGGCCTCTACATTTGGTAAGGCATTTATGGCTACAGTATCTTCTTCAAGGTTGTAATAGTCTAACCATTCTTGTTCAGCTCCTGTAAATACAACTTTTCCCTTGGCCATAGCTTCTAAGGCGTTATAGCCTTGGTCGTAAGCATAAACTTGGTCGAGTAAAATATGAGCGCTGTTATATGCTTCGATATATTGCTGGTAAGGAACATCTCGCGTCGTAATAATGTCTACACGATTGTTGTATTTGGATTTTATTTCAATCAAGGCTTCTTCAAACAAATCATTGCCTTTTTTGTAAAAGTGCATGGAATTAATCCCGTGGAATATGATGATTTTTCCAGAAATATCAATGGGTTGATAGTTGATCTTATCGGTATTCACTGGATTTGGCACCATGCCTAGATACTTGGGATGACCCTTAAGTGGTAAATGATAATCCATATCTGAGGCAATAACGCCTTTCACCGTGCTAAAAATATGCTCATGCAGATTTTTAAACTTGGGATTTAAAAATTTAAGGCCATAACTGTCGCTGTGATCATCATCTTTATGAAGATAATAGGGTGTTAGAATGGAATATTTGAATTGATTTTCATTGGCAAAATTTACACTGGTATAGTCCGTGCCGCAAGACAACAAAAAACTAGTGTCATTCCAACTGCTTAAAAGGTCAAAAATTTGCTTTTCGGTTGAAACTGTGCAGCCAAAGGGCGCTTCATTAATAAACTGGACAATATCAAATTGGCTTGCTTTTGATTTAAGGTTTTTAATCTGTGCTTTAATGTTCTGAGACTCTAAATCGTAACCAAATAGGTAATAAAGTCCATTTTTAAAGGTTTTTCTCAGTCCAGAAGTATAGCGCCTTCGAATCGGTAGGTCAACAGGGTAGTTTTTAAATCCGTCATGATGTCCGAGCAAAACGACTTCGTGGCCAATTTTTTCAAGACCTTCCTTTAGGGAATTATGAAGTCTACTATACTCGCCAACGAGCAAAATTCTCATTTATATCGTTACATTTGCCTCAAAGATACTATTAATGCCAAAAGGGAAGGCGAAAAAGATTTGTTTAGTGGTTATGTCGCTCGGTGGAGGCGGTGCGGAGAGGGCTTCAGGATTATTATCTCAACTTTTGGATAGATTAGGTTATGAGGTCCACGTTGTCAGTGTTATGGATGTCATTGAGTTTTCTTATGCTGGCAAATTATTCAATCTAGGAGCTTTAAAACCAGAAAAGAATACCTTATTCTCAAGAATACATCGTTTTAAAATTCTGAAGAAATACTTGAAGGAAAATAATTTTGACTATGTCATTGATACCAGAACTCGTATAGGTAGTCTTAAAGAGTTTATTATTTCCAAATTTTTGTACGTACCTAAACAGACTATCTATGTAGTACATAGCTCTAAATTGAGCGCCTATCTAAACACCTCTAAGTGGTTAGGAAAACTATTGTATGGCAATGCTCACAGTATTGTGGCAGTCTCAAAATCAATTGCAAGAAAAATTAAAAGAGATTATGGTATTAAGAATGTTACGACCATTTACAACGCTGTCGATTTATCAAAAGCAGATACCACAACTAAAACAAAACCTGACCAAGCAAGGTATATCTTATTTTACGGACGTCTGGTTGATGATATAAAAAATATTTCACTTCTAATAGAGGCGTATTCCAAATCTATTTTGGTCAAAGAAAATATTAAGCTGAAAATCTTAGGAGAAGGAGAGGA
>CAZGDG010000047.1:0-24105 GCA_964524415.1 uncultured Flavobacteriaceae bacterium | reverse complement strand
GGCAAATTAGCGCCCAGCAACTATTGGAACGCTTCCTGTTTGACCGAAAAAAGCAATACGATTTTGTTGAGAAACTTAGTGGTGGCGAGCAAAAACGGCTATACCTCTGTACCGTATTGATTCAAAACCCAAATGTGCTTATTCTAGATGAACCCACGAACGACTTAGACATTGTTACCCTAAATGTCCTGGAGAACTTTTTGTTGGATTTTCCAGGAGTGCTAATAGTAGTATCCCACGACCGTTATTTTATGGATAAAATCGTAGATCACTTGTTTGTGTTTAGAGGGAATGGTGTTATTGAAGACTTCCCAGGGAACTATTCTGATTTTAGGGCTTACGATCAGAGTAAATCTGAAACCCCAACAGATACAGATAACAATACCGAACAAAAAACTGAAAACTTAGAAGAAAATAAGGCTCAGAAACTGTCTTATAATGAACAAAAGGAATTCAAAAATCTAGAATCTAAAATCAGGGCCTTAGAGCTAGACAAAAAGCAATTGGAACAAAAATTTCATAATCCTGAACTCTCACAAGACGAGATTAATGCCTTATCACAGGAATTACAATCTATCATCGACGAAATAGAGACCAAAGAACTGCGCTGGTTTGAACTTGCAGAAAAATTTGAATCCTCCTAATGTATCTTATTTTAGCATACCTCAAGTTTCTCTGGTCCGCGACCAACCAGCATGGTGTGCACTCGCCTTTTGTATTCAACTTAGTCACTAAATGTTTATATGATAACACAAAATATTCAGCCTACAAAGACATTACAGCGTACAGAAATCGTTTGTTACAGGATCATAAAACTCTAGAAATTAAAGACTACGGAGCAGGTTCGCGCCGTTTCAATTCAAATAAAAGAAAGGTTTCAGCCATAGCCAAATATGCAGGGTCGTCGCTCCATAAAGCCAAGTTGCTTTTTAGAATCGTAAAATATTTGCAACCTCAACACTGTTTGGAGTTGGGAACATCACTGGGCATTGCAACATATGCACTATCAAAAGGAAACCCAAACACCACGGTAATAAGCATAGAAGGCTGCCCAAATAGTTTCGCTTATACCCAAAACGCCTTAAAGGAGCAACAGGCCAAAAATATCGTTCTTAAACTCGGAACTTTTAAAGAGGTTATTCCAAAAATGGAGCAAAAACCTCTTGATCTCGTTTTTATAGATGGGCATCATTCCAAATCAGCAACTTTAGAACTTTTTGAAGCCTTATTGCCCTTAGTCCATAATGATACGCTTTTTATTATTGACGATATTTACTGGTCTAAAGAGATGACCGAAGCTTGGCATGCCATTAAAGCGCATAATAGCGTTACGGTAACTGTAGACTGTTTCTTCATAGGCCTCGTTTTTTTTAGAACGGAACAAGCCAAGGAACATTTTAAAATTAGACTGTAACAAGCCCATAACTTTAACGTCTTATTAACTGTAAAATCAATTATCTTGCGCGCAAGAGCGAAACACAAGGTTGTAGTCATATGAGTGAAAATGTTATTGAAATAAGAGGTATCATTAGGGATTTTAAACTAGGTCAGGAAACCGTTCATGTTCTTAAAGGTATTGACTTGGATATAAAAAAAGGGGAATATGTAGCTATAATGGGATCTTCCGGTTCTGGTAAATCTACCTTAATGAATATTCTGGGCTGCTTGGATACACCAACAGCTGGCAGCTACATCCTAAATGGCAAGGATGTGAGTCAAATGTCTGACGATGAACTCGCCGATATTAGAAATACCGAAATAGGATTTGTATTTCAAACCTTTAACTTGCTCCCTAGAACGACAGCCCTAGATAACGTTGCGCTGCCCATGATTTATGCCGGAGCTTCAAAAAGCGAGCGTTTGCAAAGAGCCTCAGAAGTACTTACCGATGTTGGTTTGGCCGACCGTATGGACCACAAACCTAATCAATTGTCAGGTGGTCAGCGTCAAAGGGTGGCCGTTGGAAGGGCTCTGGTAAACAAACCTTCCATTATCCTTGCGGACGAACCTACAGGTAACCTAGATTCCAAAACCTCTTTGGAGATCATGGATCTTTTCGATGCCATACATGCTAACGGCAATACCGTTATTATGGTAACCCATGAAGAAGATATTGCTGAGCATGCCAAGCGTATTATAAGGCTTCGCGATGGAATGGTGTCTAGTGACATTACTAAAGACTAATACGGACTAGGTAACGCTAAAGGCAGACTTTTGGCTTTTGGCTCTTACCTTTAATCCTTACCTTTGTAAGGCAAAATTTAAAAAACAGCTTTGAAGATATATACAAAAACAGGAGACAAAGGAACTACCGCTTTGTTTGGAGGTACGCGAGTACCAAAGTACCATATAAGAATTGAAAGTTACGGGACCATTGACGAACTTAATTCGCATATTGGCCTGATACGTGATCAAAATATAGACGCACACCACAAATCGGTTTTAATGGAAATCCAAGACCGACTTTTTACCATTGGAGCAATTTTAGCTACAGACCCAAAAAAAGCGACATTGAAAAGTGGTGAGGCACGTTTGAATATTCCTAAAATCACCGAGTCAGATATCGAGCATCTGGAAAAAGAAATGGATACTATGGAAGAAAGCCTTCCGCCTATGACACATTTTGTACTTCCCGGAGGTCATCAAACCGTGTCATTCTGTCATATTGCTAGAACCGTTTGTCGCAGGGCCGAACGCTTGGCGGCTCATCTCAATGAGTTAGAGCCGTTTCAGCCAGAGACTTTAACGTACATAAACCGACTTTCAGATTATTTATTTGTATTGGCACGGAAGTTGTCTCATGAATTAGGAGCTGAAGAAATTAAATGGATTCCTCAGAAAAAGTCCTAAAGTTTTCAAGGCTCACTGGTTGCATTGTCAAGAATTAAAAGCGACAGAAAACCAAACGGTTACACGCTCTTTTTAATAATGAAGAATTAATTTGATTTTTTCTTGAATTATTCAACTAAAAAATTATTTTTGCAAAAAATTAAAATTACACGCGAATGTACTGGACATTAGAACTAGCCTCTTATTTAAGCGATGCGCCTTGGCCGGCTACTAAGGACGAGCTTATCGATTATGCGATTAGAACAGGAGCACCTCTTGAGGTTGTAGAAAATCTGCAAGCTATCGAAGATGAAGGTGATTCTTACGACTCTATCGAGGAAATCTGGCCAGACTATCCAACGGACGAAGATTACCTCTGGAATGAGGACGAATATTAAATCCTAATAAATTCAAAATAAAGTCTCTCGCGTTTATCTAACTGAGAGACTTTTTTTATTTTCGGATGTTTTTAGGTCCGATAAACACCTAATTAAAAACAAGACACTAACTGTTGAACGACGTGTTCAACAAGAATATATAAAAAACCAATGGGAATATTAGACAAGGTATTAAAGGTATTTGTAGGAGATAAATCCAAACAAGATGTCAATGCCCTCAAACCAATAGTAGAACAAATAAAAACTTTTGAAAAAGACTTGGAAAGCCTGTCGCATGACGAATTACGGGCAAAAACCAGTCAGTTTAAGGCAAAAATAGCCGAAGCACGAGCGCCATTTCAAACGAGTAAGGAAGAACTGTTAGCTAAAGCGGAAACTACCGAAGACATTGACGAACGTGAAGACCTATACCAAGAAGCCGATAAGATTGAAGATGAAATTTACGAGGTAACCGAGAAAGTACTCAATGATATTTTACCCGAGGCCTTTGCCGTTATGAAAGAAACGGCAAAACGTTTTGTAAAAAATACCCAGATTGAGGTGACGGCTAATGCTTTTGACCGTGAAGTCTCTGGCGCTAAAGATTATGTAACGCTTGATAATGATAAGGCCATATGGGCCAACTCTTGGGATGCTGCTGGTAAACCAATAACGTGGGATATGGTACATTACGATGTACAACTTATTGGTGGTATTGCCTTACACCAAGGTAAAATTGCCGAAATGCAGACTGGTGAAGGTAAAACGCTCGTAGCAACACTTCCAGTTTACCTCAATGCCCTAGCCGGCAAAGGCGTACACCTCGTTACCGTTAACGATTATCTGGCAAAACGTGATAGTGCATGGATGGCACCATTGTTTGAATTTCACGGGTTGAGTGTAGATTGTATAGACCACCATAGACCTAACTCCGATGCACGTCGTAAAGCCTACAACGCAGATATCACCTATGGTACCAATAACGAATTTGGTTTTGACTACCTGCGCGATAATATGGCACATGCTCCAGAGGATTTAGTACAACGTCCGCACCACTACGCTATCGTGGATGAGGTGGATTCCGTGTTAATTGATGATGCACGTACACCACTTATTATCTCTGGTCCGGTACCAAAAGGCGACGAACATGAATTCGACCAATTAAAGCCGAAAGTTAGCAGTATCGTAGATGTGCAACGAAAATACCTTGTAGGCGTACTAGCCGAAGCAAAAAAGTTAATTGCTGAAGGAGATACCAAGGAAGGTGGCTTTCAATTGTTACGTGTCTATAGAGGTATTCCAAAAAATAAAGCGCTTATAAAGTACTTAAGTGAAGAAGGTATTAAACAACTACTCCAAAAAACGGAGAACTTCTACATGCAAGACAATAATAGAGAAATGCCTAAGGTGGATGCCGAGCTCTATTATGTCATTGATGAAAAGAACAACCAAGTTGAGCTTACAGATAAAGGTGTAGACTTCCTTTCGGGTGAAGATGACCCAGACTTCTTCGTTATGCCAGAAATGGGTACGGAAATTGCCAAAATTGAAAACCAAGGCCTATCCGCAGAAGAAGAAGCCAATCTCAAAGAAGATTTATTCAGGGACTTTGGTGTAAAATCCGAACGTATACATACCTTGAACCAACTGCTTAAAGCCTATGCCCTTTTTGAAAAGGACGTACAATACGTAGTCATGGACAACAAGGTGATGATTGTAGACGAGCAAACCGGTCGTATCATGGATGGCCGTCGTTATTCCGATGGTCTCCATCAGGCTATAGAAGCCAAAGAAAACGTAAAGATTGAAGCGGCAACCCAAACCTTTGCTACCGTAACCTTACAGAACTACTTTAGGATGTACCGCAAATTTTCCGGGATGACGGGGACTGCCGAAACGGAGGCAGGTGAGTTTTGGGAGATTTACAAATTAGATGTGGTAGAAATCCCTACGAACAAACCAATAGCAAGAGACGATAAAGATGACTTGGTCTACAAAACCAAACGTGAGAAATATAATGCGGTAATAGACGAAGTGGTAGAACTCTCTAACGCAGGACGACCTGTCCTCATAGGTACTACCAATGTAGAAATATCGGAGCTCTTGGCAAAAATGCTGAGCATCCGTAAAATTCCACATAACGTACTCAATGCCAAACAGCACAAAAAAGAGGCAGAAATCGTTGCAGAGGCCGGAAATGCAGGTCAAGTTACTATTGCCACGAATATGGCCGGTCGTGGTACCGATATTAAATTAAGTAAAGAAGTTATTGATGCAGGCGGTTTAGCAATTGTAGGTACGGAACGTCATGACTCGCGTCGTGTAGACAGACAGTTACGTGGTAGGGCTGGTAGACAAGGAGACCCAGGAAGTTCGCAATTCTATGTGTCGTTAGAAGATAATTTAATGCGATTATTTGGCAGTGACCGTATTGCCAAAATGATGGACCGCATGGGATTAAAGGAAGGTGAAGTGATTCAACATTCCATGATATCCAAATCCATAGAGCGCGCACAGAAAAAAGTTGAAGAAAACAACTTTGGTGTGCGTAAACGACTGTTGGAATATGATGATGTTATGAATGCCCAGAGAGAAGTGGTTTATAAACGTCGTAGACATGCCCTTCATGGCGAACGTCTTCGTGTAGATTTGGCCAATATGATTTTCGATACGTCAGAGGGCATTGCAGAAACCAACAAAAATGCTAACGACTACAAGAATTTTGAATTTGAACTGATCCGCTACTTTTCAATGCCATCTCCAATCAGTGAAGAGGAATTTGCGAAAATGAGCAGTCAGGAAATTGCAGGAACCATTTACAAGGAGGCTTTTAAGCACTACCGTGAGAAAATGCAGCGTGCAGCCGATCTGGCTTATCCCGTCATTGAAAATGTGTACAACACACAGCGCGACCGTTTTAAACGTATTGTCGTACCATTCACGGATGGTGTAAAACAACTTCAAGTTGTAACAGATTTAGAGAAAGCCTACGAGTCAAAGGGAAAACAGCTCATCAATGATTTTGAGAAAAACATTACCCTTGCTATTGTTGACGATGCTTGGAAGACGCACCTTAGAAAAATGGACGAGCTCAAGCAATCCGTACAATTGGCAGTTCACGAACAAAAAGATCCGTTACTGATTTATAAGTTTGAAGCCTTTGAGCTTTTCAAAAGTATGATTGATCAAGTGAACAAAGACGTTATCTCCTTCTTATTTAAGGGCGAGATTCCTCAAGAAACGGCAGATACCATACAAGAAGCCAAAAAACGTAGGGAAGAAAATCTTCAAATGCAAAAAGATGAAATCCCTAATATGGATGAACGTGCGGCCCAAAGTAGAGCTGCAGGAGAAGGTGCTTCGCGTCAACAGCAAGTTGTTGAAACTATCGTAAGGGAAAAACCTAAAATTGGCCGTAACGAACGTGTTACCATTAAACATGTAATGAGTGGCGAAAGCAAAGAAGTAAAATACAAACAAGCTATTCCACTGATCGATAAAGGCGAATGGGTTTTGGTTGACAACGACTAAAGCACTTTAAATAACATAAACGAGCCCAATGTTTAAAGCATTGGGCTTTTTTAATTGGGTGAATCAAAGCAGATATACTCTTTGAGATCGCCTATTAAATCAACATTCTAAATGTTAACATATGTTAAAATTAAAAGTGAAGTTTGGGATATTTAGCTATTGAATTGTTTTAATAATAAATAGAAATACTAAAAACACATCCACATGACAACTTTAAAACTAAAAACAAAAACCTTAGCTATGATGTTCGCCCTATTATTAGGTATAACATCATGTTCGGACGATTCAGGCAATAGTACGATGACGCCTACAGGAACATTGAACATTAGCGCTAGCGCGTCCTATTCTGGAGCTTCCGGTAGAAATGCTACCGAAGTCTCACGATTTTTATTAAACCTTGAAGAAATTGAATTGGAATTTGATGATGATAATTATGACGACGATGATGACAATGACGATTACGGCGACTACGATGATGATGGCTTTGTAAATGCAGATGATGAAATCGAATTGGAAGGCCCTTTTGAAATCGACGTGCTTTCTACTGCTACTACGAATCTAGTAACCCTAAATGTACCACAAGCCATATACGAAGAATTGGAATTTGAATTTGATGATAACGAAAATCCAAACAGCGATTTATTTGGGAAGACAGTACTCATGGAAGGTACCATTAACGGAACTCCTTTTGAATTCTGGTATGATTTTGAAGCTGAGGTAGAAATAGATTATGAAGACAGCAATCAAGATATCGATGTTAATGCCGGCCTTAATGCTATAATCATCAACTTTGATTTGGACAACATTTTAAATCAGGTCGATTTATCTCAAGCTACAGATACTGATGAGGATGGTGTTATAGAAATTAATCCTAATGGAGATGATGGCAATGCCAGTTTAGCACAAGCCTTAAAGGATGCCATAAAGGATAATATAGAATTACTCGACGATTCTGATGATGATTAAGATTTAAGTCCCATCTACCACAACAATAAAAGGCCTGTAGTGATACAGGCTTTTTTTTATTCAATTTATGGGCTTATGTTTTTAGAAATGGTGCTAAGAAAATAGGGTTTGGACAATTCGCCTTATAAAATTCCAAATCTATTTTGTTACTGACACCCGGATAATCACCCTTAAAACCCTGCAAATCCAAAATCACCTGGAAGTGCAGATGAGGCGGGTAATCACCATTGACATCAGCAGATCCAAGCGTACCGATTTCCTGTCCTTTCGCTAGTGTTTCCCCTACTCGTTTATCTCTTAGGGACTCCAAACTTAAATGGCCATACAAAGTGTAAAACTCAAATCCCTCGATAGTATGCTTCACAACTATGGTAGGTCCATAATCCCCAAAATTAGTATTGTTCTTAAAACTGTGCAGTTCTCCTTGTAGTGGCAGGTAAATTGGAGTTTCGGCCTCAATCCATATATCTAAACCCAAATGGATGTTTCGTTCCGTTTTTGGATCGGATTGATTAAAATAAGTACTTCGATTATAAATACCACGACGTTCTAGATACCCTCCGTAGGCAGCATGAGCACGATTAGATTTAAGTTGAGACCAAATGTAATCTTCCAGAGCTTCAGATGAAGAGACATCTACCTTTGCTAAGTCTTTATTATCAACGGACAAATCCAGGGATAAATAGCGGTAGTTTTTAGAATTTTCGCCTAAAATAGGAAAGGGCTCCTGTCTAGAAAGTAATGCCTTGAAGTGATTTGCGCTCATACCTTAGTTTCCGCAAAAATAAGAATCTATTCAATGGAAATTAAACTGTGAGCTCGCTAAGTGAATAGGGTTTTAAACAAACTTAATTTATAATCACATCACTAAATTTAGCATTAACCATCACAGTACGTTCTGAGTTATCACTATTAGGACGATGTCTAATTGTTTTTTGGGCAGTGGTTTTATTATTGAGCTTAGATCGGCTGCCGTTAAAATATAGGTTGTAATTAACATCTTTCGGTAAATTAACCAAGGCATCACTATTCTCCAGCACCAGATTAAGCGTTTTAAAAGAATCCGTAAGATTGGATATGGTAAGATCTCCAAAACTACCATCTATGATTCCCGTATCATCTAAAGTTTCTATCAGGACATTGGAAGACTTCGAATTTAATACCAAGCTAGAGGCCTTTTTAATTTGTGCCTTATCAACAAAGTTTAAATTCAGTGTCCCAAGGTTCCAAGTATTTATAAGAACTGGAGAGTACGCAACATTGATGGAGGTATCGCCTCCATCAATGTATTCTGCTTCTAAAAATGAGTGTGATATATTACCTTGTGCGTTATGAAGTAACGATGAAATCTTTAATTCACCATGCCTTACATTCATGTTTAATTTTGCTTTTTTAGGTATTCTTAGTTTAATTACCTTCCTCACCTTATCGGATGAATTACGTTTAAACCCTCTTACTACCAAGGCGTTTTGTCGTTCTTTCACTTCTTGGTTTCGCTTCGCAAGAAACGCTTCACGTTCCGCCCTTAATTGTGCACGTTGTGCCTCTCTTTCGGCACGCATAGCTTCGCGTTCCTCCGAGCGTGCTTGCTGTTCAGACAAACGTGCCTCTTTTCGCTCCAATTGTTTTTCCAAGCGTTCTGCCCAGGCTTCCATGCGTTCCGCCCATTCCTTGCCATATTTCTCGCCCCAAACTTCCATTTGTTTGGCGTAATCATCTCCAAATTTTTCGCCCCAAGCCTCCATCTGCTCTGTCCAGTCACCTTCAAAACGCTTGGCATAATCTTCACCCCATTTCTGCATCTTTTTTTGATACCCAGACGCTGCAAACTTTTTTGCCCATTTTTCCATAGCTTTTTGCAGCTCCTTACCGCCTTCTTTTTCGTAACGTTTGCTCCATTCAGCAAGATATTTTTCACCTTCCTTTTGGTATTTATCATAATCAAAGGTTATCGATTTAATTCCGTCTGGCAGTTCCGGAAGCTCAGGAATCTCGGGTATCTCTGGCATTTTAGGAAGTTCAGGTACTTCTGGTATATCCGGTAGATTTGGTGGTTGAGGTGGCTCTGGAATGAGCCCTAATTCTGGCACGTCAGGAATATTAGCCAATTCAAATTCCAAATCCCTGAGTAAGTTATCATAGTCATTCCTAGCTACAAGGCCAAAACCTCTGCCGCCTTGCGTAGAGATAATCACCTTGCCATTAGTGGCATCTACATCTAATTTCCAATCCTCTAAGGCTTGTTTCAATTCTTCTTCAGATAACTTGTCACTTTCTATGTAAGCTTCAATCTCAACGATATCTTTGTTCCAGGTATCAATTTCAAGCTCTACATAACTCGTGTTTAAGTCTATCTCCACGTCTTTATTCACTTTTATGGACTGTGACGTTTTACTCAATTTTTGCTGTGCAAACCCATAGGATGCTAGTAGGCACAACGCAATAATTCTAAGTGTTTTCATTGTTGATTTCATTTAACTGTTCGTTTTTTGATTAATGATTTTGATTGTTTATATGGCTTCTGCTTTAAAGGTGTCTTCGTTAAATTCCTGAAGTTGATCTTTTAAGCGCATAAGAAGATTGAGCCTAAGCTTTAAATTAGCGATTGATGCATTTAAGGTCTTTTCGTTAAGGCCATTTTCGTTCCACTCCATGGTTAGTCGGTCATATTCGTCATTTAACTCTTTAAGCCTCGACATGTAACCATCGACCAACTCTTTGTTTTCTGATGTCAACTCCAATTTTGAAAGCTCTAGGTTAATACTTGCCAAATAGTAGTCTTCTACCTTCTTTAAATCTGGAGATATATCTCCCAGTGATTTCAATTTTACACCACCACTTTGTTCCTTTTCATCAGGCTTAATTTCTGAGGTTGGGAATATTGTAAAAGCGCCATAAGCCAAACCAAGGAGAACAACTACACTAGCAGCTATACTGAAAAAATTGAAAGTGTTCTTACGTTGACTATTGGGTAGTTCAGCCTCCAAACGTTCAAAAAAACGGTCTTCATGTCCTTGCGACATTTTAGCGTTCTGCGCTGCAGTAGTTTCATTTTTAAATAAGTCTCTAAGATCTTGTGCCATTTTGTTTAACTTTTAAAACAGATTGTAACTTTTGTTTACCTCGTGACAGTTGCGTCCTTGAGGCTACTTCAGTGATGTCAAGTATTTCTGAAATTTCCTTATGGTCGTAACCTTCTATCAAATACAACATCACAACATATTTATATTTTTCTGGCAATTCATCTATTGCCATTTTAACGTCTTCAATTGTTAAGGAATCATCCACCAACCAAGGCTCATCGTATTCTGCATTAACCACGTTGAGATGATGTTCTTCCAATTCTATCATTCTTTGATGTTTAGATTTTAGAACATCCAAACATTTATTAATGACAATACGTTTTAACCAGGCTCCAAAACTTACCTCTTGCCTATATTGGTCCAAGCGTGTAAACGCATTTATGAAGGCTTCCTGCACAATATCCTCGGCTTCCATCGTGTTATTCACGAACCGTAGGGCAACCACCAGCATACCATCACAATACTGCTTGTAGAGCTGCATCTGAGCTTTTCGGTCATTTCGTTTGCATTTCTCTATAATATGACGCTGTAACGTACTAATAGCGCTATTGGTTTTTGGTTGATTTCATTTTAAAGACGAGACAGATTTGGTGATGTTGCAAAAAATCCCAAAAAAATGTAGATTTTATATAATTAAGATAAAATTAGGGGTTTGGATTCCTTAAATTTAGGGAATTCAATTATTTTTAAAATACCTTTACACAAAGGTTTTATAAGCAACACAAATTAAATTACTTCAAATCGTTATATGTTAAAACGTCTTTTAATATTTTTATCCTTAGTGGCGCTTGGCCTGTTTCTTTACAGCGTATTTGTTGAAAACATTTTTGCACCACGATTGAGTCCAAAAGATACCGCCAAAATAGAATTGAATGACCTCAACCTTATTGTAGAATACAATAGACCCTCTAAACGAGAACGTAACATATTCGGTGCTTTAGTGCCATACAACAAGGTTTGGAGAACAGGAGCTAATGAAGCGACTACCTTTGAAACCAATAAAGATTTAATCATTGATGGCATAGTTCTGAAAAAAGGGAAATATACCATTTGGACCGTTCCAATGGAAGACTCTTGGAAAGTTATGTTTAATTCGAAACAATATAAATGGGGCGTTAACGAAAAAATGGAGCCCATGTGGGACCCTAATTTTGATGTCATAGAAACCGAGGTTCCGTCCCAAAAGCTTGAGACCACGGTTGAAAAGTTTACTATTGCTTTTGATAATAAAACAGGCAACCTCAAACTAACGATGGCTTGGGATGATACCCTAGTAGAAATCCCACTAGCAGAAGCGAACATTCAAAAGCCATAAAACGGTTATGGCAAAAAAAAGAAAATCTCATAAATCTGCATTAGAAGAAAAGGAAGGTATAACACCTCCTGAGGTCACAAATTTGGCTTCTGCCAGTAAAATTAAAGCAAGGCGCAGACAACGTCCTGGTACAGATGCATTGGTTAAAGGTATTGTCTCTGGAGATATTACAGCCTTGAGCCGAGCGATAACCCTGGTTGAAAGTACAAATCCTGAGCACTCCAAGCAGGCCAATGCGATTATAACGGCATGCCTACCTCATGCCAACAAGTCTAAACGAATTGGAATAACAGGTGTTCCCGGTGTAGGTAAGAGCACCTTTATAGAAGCATTAGGGCAATATCTTACAGATAAAGGCCATAAAGTTGCCGTATTGGCTGTGGACCCAAGTAGTTCGCTCAGCAAAGGAAGTATATTAGGCGACAAGACGCGTATGGAAGATCTTGTAAAAGACCCAGCAGCCTTCATAAGGCCTTCTCCTTCTGGAAATTCACTTGGAGGCGTAGCAAGAAAAACACGAGAGACTATTGTGTTATGCGAAGCTGCTGGTTTTGACACTATAATTATTGAGACCGTCGGAGTTGGGCAAAGTGAAACTGCCGTTCACAGTATGGTCGATTTCTTTTTGCTGTTAAAATTAGCTGGTGCCGGCGATGAACTTCAAGGAATCAAAAGAGGTATTATCGAGATGGCAGATGCCATTGTAATCAATAAAGCCGATGGTGATAATCTCAAAGCTGCAAAAGCTGCCAAATTAGAGTTCAATAGAGCCTTACACCTATATCCTGCGAAAGCTTCGGGCTGGAGTCCCAAAGTGAGTCTTTGCAGTGCTTTAAAAAAGGATGGTATTACTGAGGTATGGCAAATGATAACAGCGTATTTTGTCCATACCAAAGCCAATGGCTATTTTGAAAAAAATAGAAGCAATCAAAATTCGTTTTGGTTACTGCAAACCATTGATGAGCGCCTCAAATCTGACTTTTACAACGCACCCGAAATCAAAAAAGCCCTTAAAGTGCAAATGCAACTGATTGAAGAAGGCAAAACGACACCGTTTGCGGCAGCAGAGTATCTACTGAGCCTTTAGAAGTTAGCCTTGTACCATTCTACCTGTGCTCGGACACTGTCCAATAACGTTGTTTGTGGATTGTAATTTAACAACCGTCTTGCTTTGTCTATATTGGCCTTAGTACGTAACTGGTCGCCTGCACGCTTTGGTTTAATCTCAATCTTTATCTCTTTGCCTATAACTTCAGCAACAGCATCTATTCCTTCTTGAGTGGTATGTTCTACTTCTGTTCCTAGGTTAAAAATTTCACCATCTACCTTGTCTTCGGCACCAATCACACTCACAATACCATCTACAATATCTCCAACGTAAGTAAAACTTCTTAGATGCTTATCACTTCCTTCAAACAGAGGAAAAGGTTCTCCCTTTAGGCCTAAATCTATAAGCTTGGTATACATTTTTTCTGGACGCTCTCTAGGTCCAATGACAGAGTATAAGCGTAAACTGCAGGCCTTCATCTGTTTTTCTCTACTTTTTTGAAGTACCAATTGTTCAGCAGCCAATTTAGTGACACCGTAATGCGATGCTGGCTTAGGAGCAATATCTTCAGGATAGGTTGCCTCAAGGCCATAAATAGACGAGGTTCCTATATTGACAAAGAGCTTTAGATTTGTGCAGTCCAAAGCAAAATCAATTAACAACTTCGTAGCCAGAACATTATTTGTAAAGTAGTCTTCAAAAGAAGATGTCTGAGAAATACCAGGTTGTGCTGCAAAATGAAAGATGTAATCAAAATCTTTAGCAAAAGCATCGTAAGCCTTGGGCTCTCTTAAATCCAAGGTAATGATTTCAGCTCCTTTATCCTCTACAGCTTTTGCATTCATTTGTTTTAACGCCAAACTGTAATAATCGCAGAAATTATCTACACCCACAACCTCATGACCAAGGCTAAGTAAGCGTTCAGCAGTATGCGAACCAATAAAACCTGCAATACCAGTAACTAATATTTTCATAATACTCTATCTTTTGCTCACAAAATAAACCTTTTTAAAGGTTCTTTTCAATATAGACTCGTTGTAATGCAAAAAAAAAATACTTTTGTGCAGATAACTCCATAAAAGGTATGAAATCCAAGTTTACGATAATAGTTCCTGTCTTTAACGAATCTGAAAATTTGCAGCGTGTAGAAAAGGAATTGTTATCTTATATCAAAGTTGCCACCGTGCCAACGACAGTATTGTTTGTAAATGATGGCTCGACTGATGATAGCCAGCAACTTATTGAAGCTATTTGTAAGAGGAATGACACATTTGATTTTATTCTTTTTAAAGAAAATAGAGGTCTCAGCGCCGCATTAAAAGCAGGATTTGACCATGTAGAAAGTGAGCTCACCGGATACATTGATTCTGACTTACAAACGACACCCCAAGATTTCAATGTACTACTTGAGCATATAGAGGATTATGATTTAGTAACTGGCGTAAGAGCAAATAGGAAAGATTCATTTGTAAAAAACATGTCCTCTAAAATTGCCAATGGGATTAGACGTGCATTTACCCATGACGGAATGGACGACACGGGTTGCCCGCTGAAAGTGATAAAAACAGATGTTGCCAAGCGCATACCTATGTTTAAAGGACTCCATCGCTTTTTACCAGCAATGGTTCTTTTACAGCATGGTAAAATTATCCAGGTGCCTGTGCAACACTTCCCTAGAATGGCAGGTAAAGCAAAATTTGGGCTTTGGAATAGACTTTTAGGACCACTTATAGATTGTTTTGCATACTTATGGATGAAAAAGAAATATATAAATTACGAGGTAAAAAAATCTAGTAAATAATACAGTTTTGAAAGATTGGATAATTTATAGCATTGGGTTTTTTGCTCAAATTTTGTTTTCATCCAGACTGTTGATCCAATGGGTTACTTCCGAAAAACAACGAAAGGTTATCACGCCCACTACCTTTTGGACCTTAAGCTTAATAGCGTCCTTTCTATTATTCATTTACGGTTACTTGAGATTGGATTTTGCCATAATGTTTGGGCAGAGTTTAACCTATTTTATTTACATACGTAATTTGCAGCTACAAGGACAATGGGAGCGCTTCCCTCGAATAATGCGAATCTTACTCCTTGTAATTCCTGTACTTATTGTTGTATTTTACTATAACAACAATAAAATTGATATAGAGCTTTTATTTAAAAATGAAGCCATACCAACATGGCTTTTAATTCTTGGTATACTTTCCCAAATAACATTTACCCTTCGATTTATTTACCAATGGCTACATGCCGAAAAACATAAAATCTCATCTTTACCAATGGGTTTCTGGGTACTAAGTTTAGTCGGAGCAACAATGATTCTTATTTATGCCATAATAAGAAAAGATCCCGTGTTGTTCGTAGGGCATTTGTTTGGTCTAGTCATTTATTCTCGAAATGCCTATTTAATTAGACAAGATCATGATTAACACGATTGAAAAATATCCTGTACTTAGTCTTTTGACGTTTGTAATTCTTATGCTTGGGTTTACCATTGATGCGGTGCCAGTAAGCATAATGGAAGCACGAAATTTTATTTCCGCCAGGGAAATGCTTACCGATAATAATTGGATTTTAACTACTATGAACGGAGAACCAAGATACCAAAAACCTCCATTACCTACCTGGATTACGGCTGCTTTTGGTTTTGTTTTCGGAATGAAATCCGTTCTTGCCTTGCGCTGGCCAGCCTTATTATGTGTGGCTTTAGTAGGCATAGGTGCCCAAGCCCTGTCTAGGCGATTAGGTTTTACAAAATCCGCTAGTCTTGTCAATGGTTTCATTGCTGTTACTTCTTTTTATGTTATAGCCATAACCATAGAGGCACCATGGGACATCTACACGCACGGATTTATGTTAATCTCAATTGTGTACCTCTTTAAAATGCTAACGGAAAGGGCCGTTTCCCTCAAAAACAGTGTATTGTTCATATTTTTTATGGCATGTTCCGTTCTATCAAAAGGACCCATTTCGCTGTACGCGCTTTTTCTTCCCTTCGCTTTTGCCTACGGCTTTACCTATAAATTTAAAGGAAACCTTGGTTTTTTCTTAAAACTGATTCTTTTACTGGTTACTGGCATTCTCTTTGGTGGTTTTTGGTTTTTGTATGTGAGGTATGCCGACCCAAGTACCTTTTTGGAAATTGCGTCCAAAGAAACATCGAATTGGAGCAGTTACAACGTTAGGCCATTCTATTATTATTGGAGCTTTTTTGCACAAAGCGGTCTTTGGTCCGTATTGGCCCTTGTTAGCCTAATCTATCCCTATTTAAAACATCGCGTTCGTGACAAAAAGGCTTACACGTTTACGTTTTTGTGGACCGTAATCGCGGTGGTACTGCTATCTATTATTCCTGAGAAAAAATCACGCTACCTCATGCCAGTGCTTATACCTTTAGCTCTAAATATTGGCTTTTATATGGAATATTTATGGCGATCGTTCAAAACCATGACCTCTAAACAAGAACGGTTTCCAGTTTACTTTCAATTTGGCCTTGTTGCCGTGTTGGGACTACTATTTTGGATATCAGCATTTTTTGTCGAAGGAATCACAGCAGACGGATTTTTATTGAGGTTTGTCTTTATTTCCATTTTGCTTTTCACTATTGGTGTGTTCCTTATTTTAAATTTGAAAAAACGAAACATTAAGAATACGTTTTACCTCACCGTTGCTTTTATGCTTTGCCTTGGCCTTGTTGGAGTTCCATTGGTAGAATCCCAAAAACAAGAGGATTATAAACCCTTGTCTTCCTTAAGCGATGAAGACGTCAAACTCTACACCTTACATTACATCGCGCCCGAAATGATTTATAATTATGGCAATAAAATTCCTAGCATAAAAACAGAACAAGGTTTCGCATTTCCAAGTGAAAGTGATTTCAACCTACTTACCATAGGAAATGACACAACAGACCTAGAGGCATTGTCTGAACGTTATACCATTGAACATAAAGAGACGTTCGACTTAAACTTTTCTTCAAAAGAAGCTAGTGGCTATAAAGGCCGCCTGGTAAACCAACTTTACTACCTTAAGCGGAAACGTAGCGTTGATTAAGAAATAGGGTAAGCCTATAAAACCCATAACCCGACAAGGCTCCAAACGTCATTCCGCAGACTACATCGAGTGGGTAATGCACACCAATATATATTCTGCTGTAAGCCATCGCGGCTGCCCAAACCAATAAGAAGAAAATAAGATTTTTATACTTTTCGCGTAAAAGAAGGCCAACAAAAACGGCAATAGCCATAGAGTTGGAAGCATGGCCAGAGAAAAAACCAAATCGTCCACCACAGCCTTCTTTAACAATGCGCATTATTCCTTGTAAATCTTGTTCATGGCAAGGTCTAGGACGCTCAAAACCATATTTAAAAAGATTGGTTATCTGATCGGTAAAAGTGATTAAGGCGATAACCATTAAGATTAATACTAACATTTTTTGCTTTCCTAAGTGCTTATAAAGGAGGAATAGCAGCAAAGCATAAAATGGAATCCAATTAAATTTATGGGTATAAAACATCCAAAAACCATCCCATTGCTCAGAGCCCAAATTATTGAGGAACAGAAATAATTCCGTATCGTAATGTAAAATTTGGTCTAGCATTACTCGTCGTATCGGCTTATTTCTCTATCGTAGAATTCCGTGGCAAGGCGAATACAATTTTCGGCTTCTTCCTGTAGCTCCTTTTGGTCGTTTTCATCAAATTCCTCCAACCATTCCAATTCATCATTTTCAAGATTGATTATAAACCTTGGGAACTCCGTATGCACGATAAATATAGCATCTGGAAAATCGGTATTATCACCAAGAATGAACTTTGGTAAATCCATAGTTACTGTTTTTGTTGTTGCAAAATTAAACGGTTTGTGAGATAATTAAACCTAACAAACAATAAAATTGCCGCAGCGCTCAATCCTGCCAGTAGTCCTATCCAAATACCTAAACTCCCATATCGCTCGGCTTTGCCTAGATAGAAGCTCAACGGAAACCCAATGACCCAATATGATATAAAGGTAATTATCGTTGGAATTTTAACGTCTTGTAAGCCTTTAAGAGCACCCAGAGCAATAACCTGCAAACTATCACTAATTTGAAAAAGTGCTGCTGCAAGAAGTAAGGTAGCTGCAATTTGGACCACTTCCCTACTGTTTGCCAAATCGGCAAGATTATCTAAATCAACATACAATTGTGGTAAAAGCTGATGAAAAGCACCAAACAACAGAGCAAATAAAATTGCAAACATGGCGCCTAATAAAAAAATGGATTGTGCTATTCGTTTCAATGCCGCAAAATCCTTTAGTCCTTTTTGATTGCCTACCCTGATCATAGCCGTAACACTAAGTCCTGTCGCCACCATAAAAGTCATGGATGCTAAGTTCAGTGCAATTTGATTGGCCGCCTGCGCATTTTTACCCAAGATACCACTTAACCAAATAGCTGCTGTAAATATACCGACCTCAAAGAACATTTGCATAGCACTTGGCAAGCCTAAGGCGGTTAATTTTTGTAACGGCTGTTTGTAGAGACTTCTGAATTTGATATTGGTTACATAAGCTTTGGATGAGTTTCGTTGTGAAAGCATCCACCATAGAATGAACAACATTGCAAATCGCGCAATTAATGTTCCGAGTGCCGCTCCTATTATTCCTAACTGCGGAAAACCAAACTTTCCAAAAATAAGCGCATAATTCAATATTACATTAAGGATGTTAGCCACTAAGGTGGCGTACATAGGATATTTGGTTAGCGATAGGCCATCACTAAATTGTTTAAATGCTTGAAAAATAATCAAAGGCACCATTGAAAGCGCTACTAAATCTAAATAAGGTAACGCAAGTGCAACCACTTCCTCTGGTTGGTTCATAACATGCATTAACGGTTTTGAAGCCAACAAGACTAGAAAAAGTAAAAGACCCAATAACGTACAGAGCACTACGCCATGCTTAAAGACCGACTTCCCTTTTTCAAAATTATCCTCCGTATCAGCCTCAGCAACGAGAGGTGTTATGGCTGTTGAAAATCCGATACCAATGGACATGGCAATAAAAATAAAACTATTGCCCAAGGATACTGCAGCCAATTCAGCAGTGCCAATTTGCCCAACCATAACATTATCTACAAAGCTCACCAAGGTATGGCCAAGCATACCTACCATAACAGGAGTGGCCAACCTAAGATTGTATCTAAATTCTTTTGTATAGGCATGAAAAAGCATGCGGCAAAAGTAGTGACAATAGCCTTATCTTTTGAAAATGAAATAGAAGAATATTGACTATTTATGACAGCTTAGAAGAGATTGTCAATGTTAGCTTTGGCGTTTTCATACTCATTCATCATATCACGAACAATGTCTGCAACAGGTTTTATATCGTTTATCAGACCTGATATCTGACCAATTTCCAGTTCACCTTCATTAAGGTCGCCTTCAAACATACCACGCTTGGCCCTAGCACGCCCCAATAATTCCTTAAGTTGTTCTGTAGAAGGTGCCGTTTTGTAAAGGTCTTGAATATCTTGATAAAATTTATTTTTCAGCAACCTTACAGGAGCCAATTCCTTTAGTGTTAAATGGGTATCACCTTCTTTGGCATTAACAACCGCCTGTTTGAAGGCGAGATGCGATGAAGCTTCTTCACTAGCTACAAAACGACTTCCAACCTGAACGCCATCAGCTCCTAGGACCATGCAGGCCAACATCGCTCTACCTGTGGCTATACCACCAGCAGCTATCAAAGGAATTTCGAGTTGTTCTTTTACCATCGGAATCAGTGTTAATGTCGTGGTTTCGTCCCTTCCGTTGTGTCCTCCAGCTTCAAAACCTTCAGCAACCACGGCATCAACACCTGCATCTTGGGCCTTAAGTGCGAACTTTACGCTACTTACGACATGAACAACAGTAATACCTTTTTCTTGAAGCCATGCTGTCCAGGTCTTTGGGTTTCCTGCAGAGGTAAACACAATTTTAACGCCTTCCTCTACAATGATATCCATGATTTCTTCAATATTAGGATAAAGCATAGGAACATTGACACCAAAAGGTTTATCCGTTGCGGCCTTGCATTTTTTAATATGGTCACGCAATACATCAGGATACATGGAACCTGCGCCAATAAGACCAAGAATACCTGCATTACTTGCGGCAGAGGCCAGACGCCAGCCACTATTCCAGATCATGCCGGCTTGAATAATAGGATAGTTGATATTAAACAGGGATGTAATTCTATTTTTCATATCGTTGTATTCTCTTTAAAAGATTCGATTAGGTCCGTGACGACGTCCAAACCCTAAAAATACTAAGAAATAACGCCAGAACCTATGAGTTCTTCACCACAATACCAAGCCACAAATTGCCCTTCGGTAATGGCTGTTTGATTAGTTTTAAATTCTACGTACAACCCAGAATCTACTTTATGAAGTGTTGCCTCTTCAAGAGGTTGTCTATATCTAATTCGGGCGTGAACCGCCATGGTCTCTCCAGAAACAAGTTCTAAATCCTCACGAACCCAATGGAGCTCCTCATTACTCACAAATAGCACATTACGCAATAAGCCTGGGTGATGTTTGCCCTGACCTGTATAAATCACATTCTCTTCAACATCGGTTTCAATGACAAAAAGTGGTTCTTTTGTACCACCTACCGCTAGGCCTTTGCGCTGGCCCTTTGTAAAATAGTGCGCTCCCTGGTGCTGCCCTACAACCTTACCATCTGCAATGCTGTAGTCAATAGTTTGGGATAAATGCATAAGTTCCTCCTGTTTAGAGTTAAATGTCGGAAGAGCCTCATGGTACTTTGAAAAATCTGCACTGATCTCAACAATTGCACCGGATTTAGGTTGTAGTTGTTGCTGTAAAAACTCTGGCAGCCTCACCTTCCCAATAAAACACAAGCCTTGGGAATCTTTTTTTTCTGCCGTAACAAGGTTTTGTTGCTTGGCGATTTCCCTTACCTCAGGCTTGGTTAATTCCCCAACCGGAAATAAGGCCTTGGCCAATTGCTCTTGTGAGAGTTGACACAAAAAATAGGATTGATCTTTATTGGTATCAACACCTGCACGTAGTTGATAAATGGTCTTACCGTTTTTAGTTATAGTTCCTTTTCTGCAATAATGCCCTGTTGCTACAAAATCCGCTCCAAGATTCATAGCAATATCCATAAAGACATCAAACTTTATCTCTCTGTTGCAAAGCACATCAGGATTGGGTGTCCTTCCCTTCTCATACTCACTGAACATGTAATCCAGAATACGCTCTTTATATTGCGAACTTAAGTCTACCGTTTGGAAAGGAATACCTAATTTTTCAGCCACCAACATAGCATCATTGCTATCGTCTAACCATGGACACTCATCGGATATAGTTACAGAATCATCGTGCCAATTTTTCATAAATAACCCAATGACCTCATAGCCCTGTTCTTTTAATAGGTATGCCGCTACACTAGAATCAACACCTCCAGAAAGTCCTACAATAACTCGCTTCATTAGATTGAATTTGAATGACTATGTCGAAAAATTTTCTGCAAATTTACAAAATAAAAAAGGCAAGTAACTTACTTGCCTTGCTAATGCTACCTCATCACTGCAGTCTAATCATAGCGCTTAATGACCTTTTGATTGGTATGGTCTATTTCCTTCTTAAGTTTGCCATTTTCGTAATAGTTCCAAATTCCGGATTTACTGTCATTTTTATAGTGGCCTTCTGAAACCAGCTTACCAAGAGCATTGTAATTTTTGGTAAGACCATTTAATTTGCCCTTTTTGTATTGAGAAGATTTAAGTAATGTCCCATCGTTTGCAAACCACTTATAGATTCCGTCTAATTCACCATTGACATAAAATGACTCCTCTGCAAGGCTTCCATTTTCAAAGAAAATCGATTTTTTACCATCTAAAAGACCCTCGGCGTTGTAATGCTCAATAGTCATAATTTGGTTGGAATTTTTATGGTAAAACACCCAGCGGCCTATAAAGCGTTTACCATTCATTTTACCTTGACTGATTATTTTTTTGTTGGAAGCATAAAAAACAACATCAGAAATACTGTCCGTCTCATTAAACACTTTGATGGCACTCAATACACTAACGCCTTTGTTGAGTCTGTAATATTTAAAGGTATCTATTTCCTTACCATGCTTAAAGGTACCTTCATAACGCTTTTGATCGGTCTGGTAATAGTTTTTAGACCAGTAGCCATGCCGCTTACCATTTCTATCCACTTGATTTATGGTGTCTTGGGCTTGAGACTTTGTTAAAATTATTGTAAATATTAAGACAAAAAATAATTTTTGTTTGATCATTGTTTAGATTTGCTTAAACAAACTTTTAAAGGTTTGTGCAATGTTGAACAATTAAAAACTCAAAAAAATGAAAATTATTTCAAAAACCTTTAAACTACTTACAGTTTTTGCTTTGGTTTTAGGCTTAACTGGATGTAGTGACGATGATGACAACAATATTATTGTTGAGACCCCTTTAAATATTGTAGAATTAGCAAGTTCTAATCCAAATCTAAGCAGTTTGGTAGCAGCTTTACAAGCAGCGGACGGAGATTTACCAAGTGTATTGAGCGGCCCTGGCCCATTTACGGTTTTAGCTCCAACCAACGATGCTTTCGATGCGTTCTTAGGCGATGACGAATTAGGTGATATTCCAACAGATGTGTTGGCACAAGTACTTTTAAACCATGTAATCACAGGAGAAGTAACATCGTCTGTCCTTGTTGCTCAAGGCGCTGGATATGCCAGCACTAATGCAACATCTCCAGGAGGTCAAAATATTAGTATTTATTTTGATACTACAAATGGTGTTGAATTCAACGGTGTATCATCAGTGGTTACTGGTGGCGCAGACGTAGAAGCATCTAATGGTGTTGTTCACGTTGTTGATGCGGTTATAGGTATCCCAGATGTGGTTGACCATGCTGTTGCAAACCCAAATTTAAGTACACTGGTTACTGCTTTAACTGACAACAATTTAGTTAGTGCACTTCAAGCTGATGGTCCATTCACTGTTTTGGCGCCTACAAATGATGCCTTTGCTAACTTCACAAACCCTGATGGAAATGCTATAGCTGATATTTTATTAAACCATGTTATCGCTGCTCCGATATTGTCAGGTGATTTAGTAAACTTAGGTTCTGGATACAGCAATACGTTAGCTACTGGTCCAAATGATGAAGCTTTAAGTATCTATTTTGATACGAGCAATGGTGTAGCTTTCAACGGTGCAGCTAGTGTTTCTCAAGCGGATATCGTAGGTTCTAATGGTGTTATCCATGTGGTTGATAATGTTATTGACATACCTACAATCGCTACTTTTGCCACTTCCAATCCAGCATTATCTACTTTGGTTGATGCCTTAGTTTTTGCTGATGGCGGAACTCCTACAGTTCCTTACATAGATACAGTTTCAGATCCAACAGCTGGGCCATTCACAGTATTTGCCCCTACAAATGACGCTTTTGGAGATGTATTGGCTGAATTAAGTCTAACAGGATTTGGTGAAGGCATGGATGAATTGAATGCAGCAACAACTGACGCTGTTCTTACTTACCACATTGTGGCAGCAAATGTACAGTCAGATGAATTAATGAGTGGACCGGTTGCAACATTAGGTGGAACTATCACAGCTGACGCTATGAACTTCACCTTAACTGATCCAAATGATAGAGTAAGTAATATTATCACTTCGTTAGTGGATATTCAAGGTGCCAATGGTGTAGTTCACGTGATTGACACAGTAATCTTACCATCATTATAATAAAGGAAAGTCGAGGCTGATTACCTCATTTTTATATTGATTGATTTAGTTAGTAGAAAACCCAGGCGATATGTCTGGGTTTTTTTATGTTATTGATATCGCATAGGCACGCTCATTTTTAATGTTTGACGAGTAATACCTCCACAATCGCTTCCATTTTTTCAGTTATTGGCTGTCCTTTACGCCATAGACAGGGTA